>JAFAUR010000548.1 GCA_019243205.1 Acidobacteriaceae bacterium
GTGATTGATTTGCCGTCAGCCGCCACCGATGTTACCGAAGCGAGAATATTGCGAAACGAACTCGAATAGAGTTTCGTTGCGTCAATGCTGCTGCCGTCAGGGCTCTTCTCACCGATGATTCGAACCTGGTCGCCGGGCTGAATGTCATTGATCTGCGAGGCGGCCGGTGTCTTGGGCGACTCTGGCGAGTAGCGCGTCAGTTCTGCCTTGCTCACATCAACCGTCACCGGTTTTGGCCCTTCGGCCGTCCGGGCAGTTACGTTCAGCTTCTTGCCTGCCGCGTCAACCGAGGTCACCACTCCTCCTGTGCTGCGCTGCCATTCGGCTGCCTGTGCCTGATGCACTTTCTGCAGTTCGCGACCGGACATTAGAATGACGCTTCGGGCGACAATCGCATTCGGTTCGTCCGGCGACTTCGATCCGCCTACCTGTACCCGATCACCTGTTGCCAAGTCGTCGGCCGTGATTCGAACGGCATTGCTGAGATCTTTCGCGGTCGGTTCAACTTTCAGCAGTGTGCGCGTGTCTTGAAGCAGTACCTTGTATTCCGTTCCGGATTTGTCCTCCTTCACGGTCACCGTGTGGGCGCTCTGGTCGACGGCCGTTACCGACCCGATAACTCGCTCCATCTGTTTAGCCGCGCCGGCATCCTGGGCACGGCACACGGAAGCAAAAAGGAGCACCCCAGTGAAATAAAGCGAGACACACGCTATACGTACTCTTCCAGGCTGCCCCAGGCGGTTGCGAAAATCCCTCATGAATAGCTGGAAAAGAAGGCGAGACGGCCGAGTTCGATGTTACCGGTGGGATTTAAAAGAAAGGCCTTAACGGGGCGGGAAATCGTAAAAGAGCTTTAAGCGGAGGAGGGATAAAGCTCCGCTGATAAAAAGGGCGCAATCATCGGTTTCCAACGCGAGATTGCGCCCGTGCGAATGTTGATCCAAACTATGCGGCATTGACGAGCATGTCTTCAAACATCTCGTTGCCTTCGTCTAGATTCCGATCGGCCTGTTCTTGACACTGTATGCAGAGGGAAGCCCACGGTACAGCAGCAAGGCGTTTCGGACTAATTTCCTCTTCACAATGCACACAGATACCGAAGGAGCCATCGTCAATGCGGCGCAGAGCCGACCGAACATTTCTCAGTAGGTTCGATTCGCGATCGAGATTCCGGATAGCCAGCTCACGTTCGGCAGCATGCTGCACTTCGTCCAGAGCGTCAGCGCTCTTTTCGATGGTGATGGCGTCGCGATTGCGAACGATCTGTTCCAACTCGTCCTGCTTATTTTCCAGGATCTTTTTGAACTTAGTAAGTTCGGTCTTTGTCATTTCTCTTTCTCCTTCTAAACGACTCGCGTGCCTACTCAAAAAGTATTCGAAGCTGCCAAGTCACCCCGTTTAGACGCAGGCATTTTTAAAAAGGGTGCAACAACGGTAGCACAACTGGCGCTGCCGTGTGCACGTGTAAAAAGCCTAGTACGGAAACGGTCCGGCCGGCAGAACAGATCCACTCCGAACGCATCCTTGACCGCTAGCGGGTCGTCGCCCGCATAAGAATGCTCCGGCGCTTCCACTCCGAGAAGTTGGCACTTTTCGGAACTTCGAATCATACCACAGCCCTTAAGCAATTGAACAGCCACTTTCCTTTCGCCCAAGATCACGGCCGTTCCGCCGCTCTCGGCGGCCATCCCGTGCCCGCACCCTCCCAGGCAGTTCCAGGCAACCCTGCATCTCTAAGATGCTAGAAATTCAAGAGATATTTGCTTCTAAGCCTTCGAAGCTGCCGCCGGCAACCAGCCCTATCCGGTACAATACCTCTCTCGTCAGCACTTACGAATCTGGTGTATTTCCCAGCGATCATAGGACCACGACGGACCATAACCTGCTCACTGTTGGAAAAGAGTATGCGTGCCGGGAAGATTCTCTCATCTCGCATGGAAAGAAAGTCCGATCGGATGTAAAGACGACTGTCCGCTACTCTACCGGCCAGAACTCTTTCGAACCTCCGCGCGATTACGAGAGTACCGGAACTGACATAAGTTTTACATCAACCAGACAGCTGTAAAAAGTTGGCCCGCCGCCGATGTCCGTAAGCCGATCCGAAGTCAGCCGATTCACTCCCATCGCCATCGGAGACAATTTATTCCACCGAATACTGCGCGCCCTTACTACGCCTTCGCGAACGTCGCATGTTACTAGGGCCTCAAACTCGCACTCGCCACGACCATTGAAAACCGCTACCCGTGAACCGTTCTCAATCCCACGCTTGATTGCGTCCGTAGGATGGATCAGCAGATATCCTGTTTGCTGGTCCACATCCGCACGGTGCCCAAATGTGGAGTTGAGGCTGTCATCGTTTTTGCTTGAGATGAGTTCCAGCGGAAAACGTCGCAGCAAATCTGGATCTCCATGACGCGATTCAACCGGCGCTCGGTACTCGAGTGACTCCGCCCCGAATTCGAACCGGCCCGAACTCGTCCGAAAACCGCCATGAACGAATGGCAGAAATGGTTCAGTCCTGTCCCCAATTCGAACATGCACAGACAACTTCTCGTCCAATTCCCGCCGCGTGATCCCTTTAATGAAAGGAGACGAACTGTCGAGTAGTCCGTCTATCATTTCGTCTTCAGTTTCGCGAAAACAAGAATCGTCGAAATTCAGTCTGTCTGCAAGCGCGCGAAAGATTTCGACATTGCTTTTCACTTCGCCGGGGCGGTCCAAGGCCGGTCGGGCGAGCTGTAGGTGATAGTGTCCGTAAGCGATGTAGAGATCCGTGTGTTCCAGAAACGTCGTCACCGGAAGCAGAACGTCCGCATAATCCGCCGTGTCAGTCTGGAACTGCTCGAGCACCACGGTGAACAAGTCTTCACGCCTCAAGCCTTCGAGCACTCGCGTCTGATGTGGTGCAATTGCAGCAGGGTTGGAGTTGTAAACCACCAGC
>JAFAUR010000564.1 GCA_019243205.1 Acidobacteriaceae bacterium
GAGTGGCTTGCTTGGACGGACCCGGAAAGCCGCAAAGCCCCCCAATCGACGCTTCCTCCTTTCTCTCTAGGCCCGTCCCAGTTTTCCGCTCTTTATTTCGTGGATGCCCGTTTACATGCGCACCTGCTTGAGAACGACAGTCTTCATGCCTTCGGGGTGTTCTCGCCAGATGGGAAGCACATCGCAACCATCCGAGACGACCTGACAAGCAATGTTTGGAGGTTTGACCGCTGAGTCGTTGCATCTGGATCGGGAATTACGCTGCCTCGCTGATTGGATCCTTACAGGGATTTGCCCTTTACTGTCCACCGGCAGCGTAAGACGGAGTGAGCAGTGGTTTCATAAGCTTTTCGTCTCTTACGCGAGGGAAGGCAGCTCAAGGCTGCCAGGGTTCAAGATTCATTTGCGCCGTAACACAGCAGCGCTCAAGACTTCCCGCAAACGAAATAAAAAAGACCAGGCTCTTTAAGCCTGGCCAATTGTCGAGGGCGATGCGGTCATTAAGCGGCGCGTCGAACAGGAAACTTAAAGATGGGTTTCGTCTGCGCCGGTTTTTCGGTTTGCACCGGGAATGGCGTGACCGTTGCCACCTGGGATCGACCGGTGCTGCTGAAATATTCATCCAGCGGGAAAAGGGCGTGCGGTTCCAGTTCGCGGAACGTTCGCCCCAGCTTCCCCTCGATACGATATAGCTCGTGGAAAAACGTTCCCCGGTCCATGTTCAACTTCCGGCAGCACATTTTCCAATCAGCACCCAGGAGGAAGTGGTAACTGAACAGTTTGTGCTGCTTTTCATCTAGTGTGCGCCGGCTGACAAGGCAGAAGTCAGCAATGAACTCCTCGTTCTTCAATCCCCAGACCGATTTCCGCTGCCGCCCCGGATTCGATTCCAGCGATACGCGGCTGACGTATTTCTCCTTCGATGTGCATTGCTTGAAACGCGCATAGCACGCGCGAAAAATTGCTCTAAAGACGCAATTGCAAGGGGTAGACACGCCGGATCTACCTTGTTTTAAACCCAGACCATAGCAGTATGTACAAGACTGTTGGGCTAGAGCGAGAGTTTCGGAACGGGTCCACTGCATTTATTTTTTTCCTCCAACCTACAGAAACCTTTCACTTTCGTGCGGGCCTCGTAGGCTCTGAAATCAAGGTAACCCTAAGGAGAAATTCTCCACGAAGTGTTGTGAAATTTTTTCTTATTCTCATCAGGATTACTCTCGGATAGACCGTTAAACGCTGCATGTCTAAGGACTTAGTATTTCGGATAACTCCTTAGAGATAGATGGTAAAATCGGGATCAAACTCAGGTAATAGGGAGAGCCTATTTCAGGTTGGAATTACGTGGCTCGCGTCAAACAGTCACGTTCGGAATCATTCGAGCGAGACTCATTAATTCAATTAATGTACGAGTTAGGAACGGTGAATTCAGCGAACGCGGGCTGGCCAGGGTGGTTGGGATTTCGCAGCCGCAAATTCACAACGTCCTGAAAGGGACGCGCAAGCTGGCTCCGGAATTAGCCGATAAGTTACTGGCAAAACTGGAGATCAACGTTCTTGACCTGCTCGCGCCCGGAGAGCTAAAGGAGCACCTTGCGCATCTTGAGACGGCGTTGTCGTTCTCTTCGGGGCCCTATGTCCCAGAGCTGCACCGCAGGGATGCCGCTCCCGAGGCGGGGAAGAAATCACCTGGAAGAGAAACAAGCAGAGCCGTGACAAATCGGAGAAATGCCGGCTAATTATGCAGGAATAATCCTAAATGCCTGCTGGTTTGGTCAGGATTTAACCGGGCACCGGAAAAATACCGAAATGGTTCGCGATTTTCCGTTTCGACACTCGCGACGCCCGGCATCCGTTTCGTATCGGTTCAAGAACCGGTTTTGCCGGATTTCAAGAATCCTACTCACCACCCGATAACCCCTCTGTACTCAGCGTCTTAGGTGCTTTCGCCCGGGCATCCTAGCGCCTGGGTCGGGCCGTGCTTTTTTCCACTGCGAACGCGATCACTCGCGGCCTTCGCACGGAGAAAACACATGAACCTCGGCACCCAACCCGCTCATTGTCAAGAGCAGCCAACCCAGAGCAGCCCCTCTCGCGACCAACTTATTTCCGAACACTTGTCCCTGGTTACCGCGATTGCGGCCAATATTCAGAGATCATTGCGGGTTCATGTCGAAATCGATGATCTGATTCACGCCGGAATGATGGGCCTGTTCGATGCCGCTAATAAATACGAGCAGGGGAAGGATGTCGCATTCGCAACCTACGCCAAGTACCGGATTCGAGGCGCCATTCTCGACGGTCTGCGCCGCTCGGACTGGGCCTCCCGAGACCTGCGCAAGCGATACCGACAAATGGAATCGACGCGGCAGGAGCTTGCCGTGAAGCTAGGACGCGAGCCCATGGAGTCGGAAATTGCATCAGCGATGGGATTGGACAAGAAGCGCTGGCAGGCCCTGATGGTCGACTTTCACCACCTGAATGCGTTGGCGAGCCATCAACTCAAAGATCGTGACGACCAGATGGCATTCGAGGTGGCCTCACCATCATCAGAGAATCCCGATAGCCTCTTTGCCCGGCATGAGCTGCGCGAGAAACTTGCATGTGCCATCAAAACGCTCCCGAAACGGTATCAGCAGGTCGTCACTTTGTACTACCAGCGCGACATGACTATGAAAGAGATCGGCGGCGTTCTGAACATCAACGAAAGCAGGGTATCGCAAATGCACAAAACCGCGCTGCTTCGGATGCAATCGTTTTTCGGCGCCGCCGGGATTGCCTCGGCTTCCGCTCTCCAGAACTGAGCGGCGGCGTTCAGTGAATGCTGAGTTGGAACGGCATGATCTTCATGATTCCACCCTTGACGAGTGCGGGACCGGGGAGACCGGGTATTGCGGTCTTAAGCTTGGAACGGGCGTAGCTTTCCAGACCGCTTTCGGCCGAAGAGCCGGCGAGGAGCTCAAATATCGTCTTACGTGGCGGATAGAGTACCAGGTTCGTATCTCCGGTCGCCGATAGCTTGGCCCGACTACGGACTAACGAAATCGCCTGATCGAGCCCTCCGAGTTGATCCACTAACCCGTTGTCTTTGGCTTGAGCACCCATCCACACGCGGCCTTGCGCCAGTGGTTCAATCTGGTCGTATGCCTTTTTTCTCGCAGCGGCGACTTTGCTTACGAAGGAGTGGTACGTAGTCTCGATGGAGTCATGCAGCTTTTGCTTCGCGGCATCGGACAGCGGCTGATAGAGCGAATCCATATCCGCCAGCTTTCCGCGTGTCAGCATGTCTTGCGAGATCCCAAGCTTGTCGTAAAGGCTGTGGAAATTCGGGCGGACATACAGCACTCCGATAGAGCCAGTGATCGTGTCCGGATAAGAGACGATGGAATCGCCCGTCATCGAGATAAAGTAGCCGCCGGAAGCCGCCACATCCGACATAGAAATGATGACGGGCTTCACAGCGCTGAGCAGCTTCAGCTCATGCAAAATGTCATCGGATGCGACAGCATCACCCCCCGGTGAGTCGATCCGGACAATCACACCCTTGATACTGCCGTCCTTTCTTACCTGCTGAATTGTTTTTGAGAAAGCGCCGGAAGAAATTGCAGTCTGGGTGCCGCTGGAGTCGTCGGGTCCGCCGCGGATGATCTCGCCTTCACCTACCAGAAGGGCGATACGATCTCCGCTTCCCGGAACCGCACGGTAATACCGCTTGATGCTGGTCCGGTTCACCTCACCTCCGGTCTTCTTTTTCAGATCCGCGTACACCTGGTCCTCGTAGCCCAGTTCATCTACGAGGCCTGTTGCCTTGGCTTGCCCGGCCATGAACGGACCCATATCGAGCAGCTGTCGCATGTCATCGGCGCTCTTATGCCGGCTCTGGCCCACGGTCGAGCAGAACTCGTTGTAGAGCTGATCCAGGACATGATTCAGAACATCACGGGTCTCGGGAGACATACCGGTTTTCGTGAAGATGTCTCCCGCATCTTTGTAGCGACCGATGTGATCTACCTGAACGCCCACACCGATCTTGTCAAGAGTGTTCTTGAAATACATTTCCTCCAGACGAAAACCTTTGACGTCGAGCATGTCATCGGGAGACAAGAAGACCTTGTCCGCGGCCGTGGCGAGATAGTACTCTCTTGATCCCGGCCCTTGCAGGAACGCGTATAGAGGCTTACCGGACTTCTTGAAGGTGAGCAGCTCCTGCCTGATTTCCTGAAGTTTTCCCCACCCTGTTGCCAGTTCGCGCGGTTGAATCAGCACAGCTTTCACGCGATTGTCGGTTGCTGCGTGGCGAAGCGAAGTCCAAACATCGCGAACGGTAGGCGTGCTTTGCGTCTCGAAGAACGGAATGGGCAGTTCAACCGGAGCACTCTCGGGAACTTCGCCGGAAAGCGAAAGAACCAGGACGGAGTTCGCTGCTACGGTCGGCTGATTTGTCGCGAACAGCCGGCCGATGGCAAACATTACAATAAAGCCGCCCACTATTGTGACGACTACTCCGACCAGCAGTCCGAGAAGGAATTTACCCATACCTGAAGAGATTGTCTCCCAAACGACCTCGGCAGTGTATAGGTCAGTCGTGTTTCAGCGGGCGCGAACGGTTTGTACCAGCCCGGCTTGAACCGCGTACTGGACGAGGTTGCTGCGATTGTGTATGTCGAGCTTACGCATGAGATTCAACTTGTGCGCCTCAACCGTTTTCATGCTGAGATTCAGCTCGGCCGCGGTTGCACGGACCGTGAGCCCTTCAGCGAGAAGCCTGATGATTTCTTGTTCGCGTGAGGTGAGCGCGTTGGGATTTTTCGACCGTTCGTTCGATTCCGCGAGTGCTTTCAAATCGGGCACAACCTTCGAAAGCCCTCCACTTGTACCCGCCTCCTCGATCGTGCCGGTGACTTGACGGATGCCCGCGATCAGCTCGGGAGCCGCTGTTCGCTTCAACATATACCCGCGCGCACCAGCGGACACCGCCGAAGCCAAACGGCGATCATCGTCCTGTTCAGTAAGAAAGAGAATGGCGAGTTCCGGGTGGGCCTGCCGGAGATCGAAACCGGAAACTGCCGACCTTCCGCCTAGTAACTCCAGGTCCATAACCAGTACATGCGGTTGGCGCATGCGGACTTTGACCAACGCGTCTGCCGCGTCTCCCGCCTCGTCGACTACTTTGAAATCAGCTTCAGCATCAAGCAACGCGCGCAGGCCTCTGCGGAAGAACAGGTGTCCGTCTGCGATGACAACGTGATTTACTTTTTTGTTCCTAACCAATGATTCACCCTTCCGTTCACTAGCCTCATCGGCATGGCGGGTGAAAATCGTTAGTGCTTAGCCGCGAAATTGTAAGTAGAAGGAGAGTTGGTGTGTTGCCGGCCTGAAGTCCGCGCATTCGCGAGTGCGGCCTCGAGCAATTGAACGGTATTGGAATCTTCCGTCTGCCTGGCTCGATCGAGCGCGGTAAGCCCTTGATGGTCCCGCAATGCAAGGTTGGCGCCGCGATCCAAGAGAGCCGACACCGCCTCGCTGCGGGCCATGGAAGCTGCAAGCATGAGAGGTGTTGCACCACTTTCGCTATCTTTTGCGTTCAGTTCCGCGCCATGCTGCAATAAAAGCACGATGACATCCGGATTCCCGCCGAGCGCCGCGTCGTGCAGTGGTGTTGCCCCATTCGCGTTCACGGCGTGAACGTTAGCCCCACGCTCCAACAGGAATCGGACCATCTTAAGCTGGCCTTTCAGTGCGGCGTCATGAAGATAGGTGGACCGAGTCGTAGTGGGCCGGTTGACGTCGAAGCCCCCCTCGACGAGCGCGCGCGCAATATCCACCTGTCCCCGCAGCGTGGCGGACTCCATGGCGTTTTCTGCGGCCTTGTCGGATTCACTTAGATGCAGTCCGAGGCGCAGCAGCTCCCTAACGACCTTGGCGTTTTTGTAAGCGAGCGCTAAATCGAGAGGGGTTTCTCCAAACCGATCGGCGGCGGTGAGACTCGCTCCCGAACGCAGGAGCGGCTCGATCAGATCGGCCTGGCCTTTGATACATGCTTCGGCCATGGCTCCGCGGCCGTTGTCGGACCGAACACGTGTGGTATCCACGCCGTGCGCAATCAGCACCGACAGAGTGGCGAGCTGATCATGCAGCACGGCCTCATCGAGCGGAGTGTTGCCGTTTTCATCTTTCGCGTTCCAATTGGCGTGAGCAGAGATGAGCAGCTCGGCGATGTCGGCTTTGCCACGCGCACAGGCCACATGCAGGACAGTTTGGCCACCGCGATACTTTGTATCGATCCGCGCGCCGGCGGCGAGCAGCAGCTTCACAGCGTCGGCATGCCCGGTCAGCACCGAGTAAAAGAGCGGCGTGGAACCAGCTTCGCGATGCGCGGCATTGACGTCCGCGCCCCTCGAGATCAGGAAACTAAGTATCGGGACATTACCGGACCACGCGGCATCGAGCAAGGGGGTGCTACCAAGCGCGTCAAGCCCGTTCGGGTCCGCGCCGGAAAGAACCAGGCGCCTGACTTCGTCGAAGTTGCCCGACCTTACAGCAGAATGCAAAGCTTCAACCCCTTGAGGCGGAGCGATAACGTCGGAGGGGGCTTGAACAGGTAGCGGTTCAGAATGAAGGAGTGGAATGCCGAGAGCGGAAGCGGGCGCCAGCAGTAAAGAGAGTGCCGGCCCAATAGCCCGCGGCAACATGCCCACAGGTTAACAACAAAAAAGGGCGCCGACGAGGCGCCCTTTCGGAAACTCCAGCTAAGCCTTTACTGTCGCAGGAACGTGCTTGTCGAGCATCTTCTGAAACTCGGACTTTCCGATGGCGCCGACCTTCTGCTCAACAACCTGACCACCCTTGAACAGCAGTACCGTCGGAATTCCCCGGATTCCGTACCGATACGCGGTCTGCTGGTTCGCATCCACGTCCAGTTTGCCGACCTTTACCCGGCCTTCGTAGTCTGTGGCAACCTGATCAACGGTCGGCCCCATCATGCGGCAAGGTCCGCACCATTCCGCCCAGAAGTCCACCAGGACCGGCGTCTCCGATTTCAGAACATCCGAATCGAAGTTGGTATCTGTAAAGGTTAGCGTCTTATCTCCAGCCATTTCTCTCTCCCTCTGTTTGATGACTTTCTACTAAATTTGATTCATGCCGGCTTCGCCGCTCGGGCGCCGCCGTTCGCGATTTGAACTGTTTCTTAGGCTAAACTGGGGGCGGATAAGCCGTTTTGTTCACGTTCCTCTCGCGTCCTCAGTGTATCCCCATTGCTCTTTTCGCGTCCTTCGTACTGGTTCTTAGTCCCTGTGTCCAAGCTGGTTCGCCGACGCCGCTCGAAGCCGCTGAACCTCTGGCTGACAATTCCGAAAACGGCTTCGGCGTAAACATCAGCCTGTTCTCTACTTTGGCCGCAATCAATGCGGCCGGATATGATGCGGGCATCGATTCACCGTTGAACCAGCACTATCAGGTGCGTACCCAGATCCGAGACGAACTCGCGAAACGCAAGATCCCAACGCTCTCCGAGCTTCGGGCCTTCTACAAGGAACACAAGAAGCCGACCGACACCGGTGACCTGAGCCAGTACATTTCTTTCGCTCTCCTGGCGAGCGGGCCCCCGGACTTCAAGCTCCCTGATGGCCAGCTTCCTCCAGACGTCGAGCCATTACGGCCTTTGAGCCAGATTTTAGCCTCCTTTTACAAGGAAGCAAACCTGGAGGACCTTTGGAACCGCTCGCAACCGGCATACAAGGCCGCGATCTCCGAATACCAGGACACAGTCATCGGGAGCGTCTTCGAGGCGAACGGTTATCTGCGGAACCCTTCCGGCTATCTGGGCCGCCGTTTTCAGATCTATCTCGATCTGCTGGCTGCCCCTGATCAGATCCAGGTCAGAAGCTACCGCGACGACTACTACATTGTGATCTCGCCTACAACGGTGCCGGTTGTTGACGAGATCCGAGACGCTTACCTGGCGTATGTCCTTGACCCGCTTTCATTCAAATACGCCGAAGCGATCAAAACGAAAAGGGCGCTGCAGAAATATGCCGAGTCCGCGCCGGCTCTCGACCTTGCTTACAAAGATGATTTCTCGCTCCTTGTAACCAAATGCCTTATCAAAGCGATTGATAGCCGTTTGATGCGCGGCGGGGCCGAAAAGCGGCAGGCCTTTGTTGATGAGGCGATGCGAGAGGGATTCATTCTTACGGAGGCCTTCGCGGATCTGTTGCCAGCATACGAGAAGCAGCAGGATGCGTTCCGGCTCTACTATCCCGATCTGATTTCCGCTGTCGACGTCCGGAAAGTAGAGCGCCGCCTGAAAACAGTCGAGTTCGTGCAATCGGTTCCACCTCGGGTGGTGGCTCCTCCCGCTAAAATGCAGATTGACCCGGCAGAAGAAAGCCTAGCCAGCGCCGAAGGGTTATTCGAGCAGCATGATTTCGAGAACTCACGCAAACTGTTCAAGAAAGCGACAGAGCTGACGAGCGACAAGTCCAAGCAGGGTCGTGCCTATTACGGATTGGCCCTCATCGATCTTCAAGAGAAACATTGGGACGAGGCATTAAATCTTCTAGGGCGTACGGTCGAAGCCAATCCAAGTCCGTCGATCACCGCGTGGTCGCACTTCTATCTCGGGCAACTCGCCCTCAAGGCAGGTGACCCGGAGAAGGCAACCGCAGAATTCAAGTCGACGCTCGCCATAAATGGTGCTTCCGAGAAAGCTCGTGAAGCAGCTGAAAAAGCGTTGCAAAGCACTTCAGGAGAACAGAAACAATGAAAATATCCATCGCGCCGTATCTCGGCAGCTTCCTCCTCGCCGCATCCCTACTGAGCGCACAAGGCCAGCAGCAAGGCCAACAACAGCCTAAGCCGAAATCGCAGAAAGAACTCGAAGCACTCCAGAAAGTGCAGGTCGCCGCCCAGCAAAACAACCCGGATGGCGAAATCCAGGCCATCAACTACGTTCTGGAAAACTTTGTGGATACCGACTACAAGCCGATGCTCCTCAGCATGGGCATGCAAGCGGCTTCCGCTAAAGGAGATCAGGCCCAACTGCAGGTCTTTGGCGAGCGTGCGATCGAAGCGGATCCCAACAACGTTGAGGCGCGCGTGCTGCTTGCCGAGAGTATCGCGGGACGAGTGCGCGAAAACGATCTCGACAAAGAACAGAGCCTGAAGAAAGTGGATGATTACGCCAACAAAGCGCTTGAACTGCTGAAGGGGAATCCGCCCGCACCTGCGGGGCTGCCCGAAGCAAATTGGCCCGACATGAAGAAGCAGCTCACTTCTCAGGCTTATGACGCGCTGGGGCAGGCAGCGGATCTGCGGAAGAAATACCCCGAGGCGATCCAGAATTATAAGACGGCGATCGATACCCAGCCCACGAATTCCGTCGCCATTGCTCGGCTTTCGAAGGCGTATCTGGATGCCAAGCAGTACGATGACTGCATCTCCACAGCTGACAAAGTGCTCGCGATGTCGGACGCCCCGCAGGCGGTTAAGAACTTCGCCCAG
>JAFAUR010000724.1 GCA_019243205.1 Acidobacteriaceae bacterium
GAGACGTGCATTGCGGGGCGAAAGCCGATCAACACCAGCGGCGGCCTGAAATCGAAGGGGCACCCAGTAGGAGCTACCGGCGTGGGTCAGATCTGCGACGTAGTGATGCAACTTCGCGGAGCTGCGGGTGAGCGGCAGGTAAAGAAGCATCGAATCGGTCTCGCACAAAACCTGGGCGGTTCCGGAGCCACTAGCGTCGTGAGCATACTGGGAGCGGCGTAGGCGATCATGTCCAGTCATCCGGAAGGCATTGTGTACACCGAGACAGTGGTGTATGCTCCGCCCGAGCAATACGCAGCAGATGCGCCCTATCAGCTGGCGATCATCGATCTTGCCGAGGGCGGCCGGGCGACAGTTCGCGTACTCGCGAAGCAACAGAGCGACCGGGCGGCGATTGGAGATCGGGTCGTTTTCGTGGAGGAGCGCCAGGGAGTGTCCTTCTACCGCAAGAAGGATGCGAGCCCAAATGGAAACGACACGGAGCGTCCGCTTATTTGAAGCGCAGTCACACGAGTTGGTATAAAGACCGTCCGGCTCAAGCTGCCTTCTTTCGTTTCTTCTCTTCCATCTCCGGTTTTTCCGCGAGTTCGCGTTCGTAATCGGCAAACAGATCGGGCTTGAGTTCCATGGCGCGCACTTCGATTTCTTCCATTGAAAATTCGAAGCCAAGGGCTGCCGGGTCGAAATCGTCACTGCTGTCTTCCTGCACCGCGACGATGTAGTCGCGCGCAGCGCTATCGAGTTGCTTCTGGCGTTCGCGGCGGCGGAGTGTCTGCAGTTCATCTAAGGCCGCGACATCTTTTTCGTACTGGCGACGCAGACGGGATTCCTGAATGCCGAGGTTTCGGAGCTGGCGCTCGTAGGCGAGGTAGATTTTGGCCTCAATCAGAGCCTGGCGGACGGCGGGGTCTTGCTGCTCAGGGTAGAGCGCGGCGAATTCGAGGCGGCCGAGCGCGAACAGGCTCATTTCGAGGGATGGGATGCGAGCGAGACGCCACTGAGTATCGGCGAGCGATTGCACGAGATTGGTTTCGGCGGAGCCCACGGGTTCGAAGCGGTTGCGGAATTCGGCGAGATGCGCTTCGTAGAGAGCGGCATCTTCGGTCGGCAGCAGGACGGCGCGGCCGGTGAGTCCGGTTTTGAGCGCGTTCAGGGACGAGGCGGCTTTACCGGTGTCGGACGTCGGACCGGTGGAGAGTTGGGCATTCTGTCGGTTTGCGGCGACCTGGGCATCAGTGGGCATTGGGGCTCCTCCAAGAAAAAAATGGCCCGTGCGCTTGGGGGCGCAGCCGGGCCTGATGGAGAGTAGCATGAGGGTTTCGAAAATCGGATGGGCGGGGATGTGGAAAAGCGGTGTAAGTGAATTGTAAAGAGCGTGTTAGCGATTTTTTCGTGCGCTGTGACCCGTCATGCCGTAAAGGGCAAAATCGGCCTCCTGTGGCAATAGGCTTGAGGTTTTCCGTACAAGGGCAAGCGAAGCGCCGGTCTGCGTCAGACGCGCAGAATGCACGGGCAGCCGACGGCTCGGACGGGATTCCTGAAGTGTAGGTCGTCACCGGCTAGCAATTCATCGCCGGGAACAGCTAAGACCTTGCCCACACTGGAAGAATTCGCGGAAGCTATAGCGGTTGCAGCGTCCGACAATAGTCTTCCCAGCGGGCATACCATATTCGTCGACTCTGTAGATTATTAGGGATTCCGGTCCACATTTTGACTGCGTGCAATTTGACTGGGGGCGACAAAGTATTCTTCGCCCTTTGTCCCTGGAGGTACTTCGCTTCTGAGCCGTCGCCATCCGGGCATTGACGCAAACGGCGAGGAGTCAGGACGTTAGAGAAATCCTCAGTGTCCAGTCGCTGCCGCTTGCGGGATACCGGTACATCGCGGCCCGCTATAGCGAGAGACGCTATAATGCATTCGTGCCCGATTCCCGGCTCACGTCTCAAGCGTTCCATGTCCTTATCGCCCTTGCCGGTCGTGACCAGCACGGCTACGGCATCATGCAAGACGTTGCTTCTCGCACGCAAGGCAAAATCCGGCTCGGCGCCGGGACTTTATACGGCCTCATAAAGCGGCTCCTTGAAGACGGCCTGATCGTCGAAGTTCCCGAAACTAAGCGCCCACCGAAATCCGAAGATGATGGCCGCCGCCGTTACTACCGCCTCACGCCGCACGGCCGCCGGACCGCCCAGGCCGAGGCCGCCCGCCTGAACGAACTGCTGGAACAAGCGAGAGCCCATGGATTGGTCGCAAAGTCAAACTAAACTCTTCCGTGCTTTGCTCTATTGCTATCCGGCCGAATTCCGCCACGAATACGGCATCGAAATGGAGCATGTTTTCGCAAGCCGCCTTGCGCACGAACCTCACTGGCGTCTCTGGCTAGAAACCTGCGCCGATCTCGCCGTCTCTGCGCTCCACGAGCATTTCTCCATACTCGCGTCTGATCTCAAACACGAACTCCGCGCTCTTCGTGCCATCCCCGGTTTCACGCTCATCGTGCTTCTGGTTACTGGTGTTGGCATTGGCGCGGCTGTCTCCGTGTTCAGCGTTGTCAACGCTGTCCTTTTGCGCTCGCTGCCCTACGCTCATCCCGAAAATCTCGTCTACCTTTACACGCCGAACTCCCACTACACTGGTCTCCCCAGCGAGATGCCTCCGAACGTGCCTGATGTTTACGATTGGGAACGTCTCAGCCACACGATATCGAGCTTCGCCATGTTCATCACCGGGAACTCGCGTCTAATTCAAGGCGACAACGTCACTCCCGTCGCTACTGCTAGCGTCAGCGCCGATTTCTTCAAAACGCTAGACGTGAAACCGATGCTTGGCCGCACATTTGAGGCGAACGACGATCAGCCCGGCCACGAACTCGTCGCTATCATCAGCCACGAACTTTGGGTGTCCCATTTCAAGGGCCGCCCGAACATATTGGGCGGCAGAATCCAGTTGAACCGCAAAACTTATACGGTCATCGGTATCACGGCCCCGGATTTTGGCTTTCCGTTCGATGGCGATGTTCCCTATCTCGCGATTAGCTCCAGGCAAACCGATCTCTGGATTCCGCTTGCTTATACGATTCAGCAAAAAACCAATCGCCAGGGTCACCCCGAGGGCGCCGAAGTCTTTGCCCGCCTCAATCCGGCCGCGACGCCAAGTTCGGCTCAATCCGAACTCAACACCATCGAATCTCACTTGAATCGGCTGTATGCTCCAGAATTGCAAGGCTGGCGCGTCTTGGCTCGCCCGCTTGTGCAGACCATCCTAGGGCCCGTCAAGCAGATGCTCTGGACCCTCTTGGGTGTAGTGGGGCTCGTGCTCCTCATTGCCATCAGCAACATCGCTGGTCTTTTGCTGGCTCGCATCTCGTCTCGCTCGCATGAACTCAGCATTCGCGCGGCTCTTGGGGCCGAACGTGCCCGCATCGTTCGCCAACTTCTCACCGAATCGCTGCTCCTCAGTTGCACCGGCGGGGCATTCGGCATCGCACTCGCCTACGCTCTTGTTCGCCTCTTTATCAAGCTCAATCCCGGCGGCATCCCTCGCTTTGAGCAGGCTTCGGTAGACACCCGCATTCTTTCCATCGCCCTGGCTCTCTCCATCGGAACCGGAGTTGCCGCAGGCTTGCTACCAGCTCTCTCCGGGCCTTCACTTCGCGCCGGTGCAGGCAATCGTGTCACGGCCACGCACCGCGGCCGCTTCGCCCTGATTGTTTTCGAAATCGCCGTCTCCGTCGTCCTCCTCAGCGGGGCCGGCTTGCTGATCCGCAGCTATCTCAATCTTCAGGCCGTGAACCCCGGCTTCTCGCGGTCCGTTCTTACATTTCAGATCTCACTCGACGAACACTATCCGACGGCGCAAGCTCACGACATCTTTTACAGATCCCTTCTCGCCAAACTGCAAGCGACTTCTGTTTTCACGCTTGCCGGGGCATCTACCGAAATTCCACTCACTAACGTTTTGGGCTTCGCTGAATGCGAAGTGGAAGGCTACGGCCGAACGCCCGAGCTCGTCCAGGTGATTGGCGCCACGCCGAAATATCGCGAAGCCATCGGCACGCCTTTACTTCGCGGTCGCGATTTCACTCCCACTGACGTCAAAACCGAAAACGTCCTGATAAACAAGAAATTTTCGGATTCTTACTTCCGAGGCCGAGATCCGATCGGCGGCCGGATCCGCCTTACAGGCGCGCCCCCTCGATGGGGAACCGTGATTGGAGTTCTGGCGGACGTTCGTGACCAAGACATCGCAGCGGAAGCCAAGCCAACTTTAGTTCAGCCCGCCGAAGACGGCGACAGCTTTGCCGTTCGAACAAACCTGCCGCCCGCAGAAGCAGCATCTCAAATCCGTTCGCTGGTTCGCTCCCTGGACCCAGCTCTTAGCACCGACATCAAAACGATGGGCGAACGCATTGCTGACACTAACGCTCGCCGCACATTCCAAACATCTATAATGAGCGGCTTCGCCTCCATCGCAGTCGTTCTAACGCTGGCCGGACTTTTTGGCCTCATGTCATTCACAGTGAATCAACGCACTAACGAGATTGGCATCCGCCTGGCAATCGGTGCGCCGCGAAGCAGTATATTGACACTCATCGTTTCGCAGGGTATCCGCCTCACCACTTATGGCTTGTTGATTGGCTTCGCTGCCGCGCTCGCCCTGACGCGTCTGGTCAGCAGTTGGCTTTTCAACGTCAAAGCCATCGACCCACTCACTTCGGCCCTGGTTGTCCTAGCCACTCTGGGAATCGCTTGCGCTGCCTGCTCGGTGCCCGCCTGGAGGGCTACCCGGATCGACCCGGTCCAAACGCTCAGGCGAGAGTGAGAGAGTGAGACAGAGTGTGGATTGCGCCTAGCGGCCACACGCCTGTTATCGGCCGCATGATAACGTGTTCCAGTCAATAGATCGGCTGATCAGAGAGGGTAGAGGAACGTTAGCCGCACGGGTCGAGACAGATTAGAAAAGCCGTCTCGTGATCGACATCAAATCTGTCGGATCATTTTCTTCTCTCTTAAACTGGTGCATAGGGAATGGCCACAAAGACCAAATTCGAAATCACATGCCCAAATAATCACGACCAGACGGTTGCTTTCACTCGCGATGAGTTTGAGGCGACGCTGAGCGCGGGCTCTCTCGAATTTCACTGCAATACCTGCGATACCGATTGGCAGCCTTCGAGGAAGGACATTGAGCAGTTTCGAAGAGAATTCGACAAAACGGAGCGCGACCGGATCTGAAGTTATCTCCCCGTTCCGGGCTTGATCGGAGTCTCCGACTTCAAGTCTCGCGGCCAGCTAGCAGAAGTGAAGGCGGCGGATTCGTGTGCCCGGCTAACGCGCGCACCTGGCAAGAGGCGTGCCGGCTTTCCGCGGAGGCGATCGAAACGAATCCCAATGACTTGCCGTTCCCGCTCATCTACACGATTGATCGGAAAACTATGGCCGGTCGAAGAGGTATGCGACGAACGCAGTGGTTGTCTCGTGTCCGATTTGACCGGCGTTTTGGACGCATTCCCACTCGAAGCCGAACGGAGGCGAGCCGAGGCTCTGGCTGAACTCGACCGCGCCAAGACGGGGCTTTTCAGCAATCTCGCCACGAATTTCGCACGCGGCTGACGCTGCTGCCGGGCCCCTCGAGGATGACCTGCGAGAGCTTCCAAACGGGCGCCTAACAATCGCCCACCGCAATGAGCTGCGATTGCTCAAACTCGTCAATACGCTGCTGGACTTCTCGCGATCGAGGCCGGGTTGCATCTCAGGGTCGATTGTCCACCTGTTCCTGATTCCGTCCAGGTTGAGCGGGAGACGTGGGAGAAGATCGTTATTAGTCTGCTCTCGAACAGACGCAGGTTTGCTTGTGACGTTATCCGGAAGAAACATGCAAACCGGAGCTTTGCGGGCTAGGTATCCAGGTCAGCGTCATTGGGGACAGCATCACGCTCGAACTTGAGCGCGCTGTGCCGTACGGCTTACTGCTGAACGAGCTGGTGTCGAACGCTTGCAAGCACGCGTTTCCTGCGCCACGCAAGGGACGTCTCGAAGTGTCCTTCGAGCGTGATGAACACACCATCGAAATGACTGTGGCCGATAGTGGGCGGGGATTGCCAATCGGCTTTGATTACCGCCTGAGTTCGTCACTTGGGCTTAAGCTAATGCGGAGCCTCGCGCGGCAGTTGCGCGGCTCAGCGGAAATGCAATCGAGCTCGGGAACGACTGTGCGGATACGTTTTCCAGAGAGCGGACATACGCAGCATGCCTGAAGTGTCGGACCGATCCAGAATTTTGATCGCGGAAGACGAACAGGTTGTGGCACTAGATGTCGAGTATGAACTGAACGAGCTTGGGTACGAGGTGATCGGTGTTGCCACTTCGACGCCAGAAGCTGTGCAACTAACAGAAGCGACTCGCCCAGATCTAGTGCTGATGGATGTCCAGTTGGATGGCCCGAGCGATGGCATCGCCGCTGCGGACGAGATTCGGCGGCGGTGGCAGATTCCGGTCGTTTTTGTTACGGCTAGCTCGGGGAGTGAGATTGTATCTCGCGCCAAAGAGGCTGGGCCATACGGCTACATCACAAAGCCTTTTCGTGGAAGAGAGCTAAATGCAAGCATTGCCGTAGCGCTGGAGCGGCACCGTCTCACCCGTGATCTGGAGCAATCGAATACGGAACTGACACGATTCTGCTATGCAGTTTCACACGATCTGCAAGCTCCTGTGCGGAATATTCGGACGCTGGTCGATTTGCTTTCCCGGCAGTTACAAGGGGTCCTTTCGCCCGAGCAGTCCAACCTAATTGCTTTAGTGATGGGAGCCACCGACGCCATCCAGCGTCTTCTCGAATCTTTATTTCAATACGCGCAGGCCGGTCACCAACAACTGAACCGTCGGCTGGTGTCTTCGAGCGAGTTATTGACGACAGTTCAGACCACGCTCGCCGCATTAATTGCGGAGCGCAAGGCCGAGATCATCTGTAACCCGTGCCCGATGGTGTCAGTCGACCCTGTACAATTTCAGCAGCTTCTCCAAAACCTGCTCACGAATGCGATCAAGTACAGCCAACCGGACAAACCGCCTAGCATCGCGATCTCCGGTGAAGCAACGAACGAGGGCTGGCATTTCGCGGTCACCGACAATGGGTGCGGCATCCCAGCCGAGAAACGGGAGAGCGTTTTTGAACCGTTAAGGCGTTTGCATGGTTCCGAGATTCCAGGTACCGGCATCGGACTTGCGCTCTGCCGCATTATTGTGGAGCGGCATGGGGGCCGAATCTGGATAGAATCTTCCGGAAATACAGGAGGAACAACGGTCCACTTCACTCTGGGAACGCCGGAAGCGTCAGGGAACTATGGCAGCGCGGAGACAAACGTAACAGGCGTTCGCATCTAACGAGTCCTCGATGCGGCTGTGCGACCTCGAAATTGCTACGTTGGAGCCCTTTTTCGAAATTGTAGCCGCGGTCGAGGACGGCGAAGCTGCGGTTATGTCCGTCGAAGAGCATAAGCCGGATATTGTGTTACTCGATGTTTCACTTCCTATACTGAGAGCGTTTGATGCGGCCCGACAGATATTAGCCAAGCATCCTGAGATCAAAGTGCTATTCGTATCGAACTACGCGGAGCGAGCTTATGTGGAAGCAGCCATTGAGATGGGAGCCGCCGGTTATGTATTGAAAAGCCGGGCGTTCACCGAGCTTCCAAACGCGATCAAAGCCGCGATTAGTGGTGAGTTCTACCGACCGGCCATTTGAGAGCGCACGACATAGTGCCCGGCTTTGAAACAGTTTCCGCTGATCCTCGGGATGGGAGGTGAACACGTTAGTAAGAGTAACCGTTCCAGAAAACCTTCAACGTCCCTGCTGGCCGAGCGTGTTTCGAGCGATGGTCTTCAGCTCTTCGTATTCGTCAGGATCAAACACGCCAACGTGGCTCCATAGGACACGGCCGGATTCGTCGAGCAAAAGCACACCCGGCAGCTTGTCGTCACGCAAGTTGAGATAGTTTTTCCATGCATCTTCATCCGAGGTGGATGTCAAAACGTGGCTTCGCGCGGCATCCGGAGTTCCGCCACGCATACCAGCCCGGATGACACCTCGAAATGGTCCCGGCACCCGCTGCAGCAAGGCTGCAACGTAGTAAGTGGCGTGCGGGTTGCCGGCAAAATCAGCGATGAAGTTGTCCTTCCATGGGCGCGTTCGCTCCCCACCCTCCTTGCTCGCGCCCAAAACCAGAAGGATCACCTTGCCAGCAGCGTCGTCCGGCAGGACGATCGACTTTCCGTCGAGTGTTTCGCCGCGCAGCTTTGGCGGCTTACTGCCGGGAGCTACTCCTTGAGCGAGTGCCAGCGCGCTTATTGCGGTTGCTAGCAGGATTCGAACCGGCAGTCCTGGGTTTTTCACTCTTGTGTCCATTTTTCTCTCCCAAACCTTCCTTTTCCAAGTCGCGTTTAACTCGATCAAGCCACGCGATCTCACATGCGGCAAGGTGCCGCTGATGCTCGATTGCTTTCAAAACGTGGGGCCGCTCTGCGACATCCAGACCGGGCGCGTTCATGACTGCGACGGACATGGCGTCGCAGTGGGCTACGATCGCGGCAGGGAACACTCGATAATCGGCAAGAATCGATAGCTGATCCTGTTTCGCAAGGTGCCCGAAATTGCTCAGCTTCACTCGAAACAGATCACGGTATCCGCCATCACGGTCGCCGGGTGCTCGCATGATTTCAAAGAACCGGGCCCGGCCGCGCGAAGTTGTGCGGTAATTTTTGATGCCTCGCCCATCATTCGATCTACCGGGTTGAACTGCAATAAGCCCGTCGTGCTCCAGCTTGCGCAACAGGGGATATAACGTGCCCCAACTCACACGGCGGAAAGGTCCAAGGGCCGCGTTCATGATGGACTGCAGTACGTAACCGTGCATAGGCCGGTGCATCAGTTTGCCGAGAATAAATAGCTCGTACATATTCGTTGCGACTCCATATATCGTATCGATATATCATGAACGATATGAACGACGGCGGCAGCCGCCAAAGAGTTGCGTTTCTTTGGAGCGTATGAATCAACTTCTTAGCTCGAAACGACCGTTCTGCACTCTGAGCGGAGTGAGTGGTGTTGTTGGCGTGGTGTTACTCGCGTTATCGTTCGCAACCGCGATCGCTCCGCCTGCGGATGCGAAATACGCTGAGTTGGTAAAGTTCGGTCAGGAGCACTACAGGAGCATATTGTGGGGAGCATGGTTACAGGCGGTCGGTCCCGTGTTGATCGTGGTCTTTGCCTTGGCTCTGGTTCACTTGGCCGGAGCCGCAGTCCGGCTCGCTGGTTGGATGACTCTTTTCGGGGCTACCGTGCTGATGACAGTCAGTCTGATCGAGATCACGTTTTACATCACTGCATTGTTCCCTGACCCGACAGTGACGCCCCTCATGAGCCTGCGGGTCATTTATGCCGTCCAACATCTTTACTTTGTCGTCGCTGCTCCAGCTCTGTTCCTGCCGTTAGGCATCGTTTTGATCGGCTCTCGGGTACTTCCACGTGTTTTCGGATATCTCGCGCTCCTGCTGGCAGCGACTTTTGCGGGTTTAGGAGTGGCTTTCATGCTCACGCTTATCCTGCCCACACGAGTCACAGCGTTTGCCGGAGTCCAGGCGCTGTGGTGGTTGGCAGCAGCGATCACGCTCATAATCCGCGCCGAAAAGATAAGTGACAGTGGTGGTTTCATTTGCTCGACGTGGGGAAGAAAGACGTTCATGAAAGAATTTCAAGGCAAAGTTGCGGTGATTACCGGTGCCGCGAGCGGTATCGGACGTGCGCTGGCCGAACGATGTGTCGCCGAGGGCATGAACGTCGTCCTCGCTGACATCGAGGGAGCCACTCTCGAGAAAGCAGAGAGTGAGCTGACTCGCGGGGGCGGAACTGTGCTCAGTGTGAGGACGGACGTGTCGAGACGTAGCCGCGTCGAAGCCCTGGCTTGCAAAACGGTTGATGCATTTGGCCAAGTACACTTGCTGTTCAACAATGCCGGGGTGGCTGCAGGCGGCGCGCCGTGGGAGGCGACATGGAACGATTGGGAGTGGGTACTCGGCGTCGATCTGTGGGGCGTGATTCACGGCGTGAAGGTGTTCACGCCGATCATGCTCGCGCAGAACACGGAATGCCACATCGTGAATACGTCCTCTGCGGCCGGGCTTATGGCCGGCGGCTTTTCGGCTCCCTATACGGTGGTGAAGCACGGTGTAGTTGCGCTATCGGAAAGCCTGTATTTGGCGCTTCAACAACGGAATTCGGCGGTGAAAGTGTCGGTACTCTGCCCAGGGCCTGTGCGCACCGATATCGGCAACACCGAGCGTCATAGGCCCGAGGAGCTGCGGAACGAACCGGTCCCGATGACGCCAGAAAGGGAAGCTCGACGCGCCGCATTCACCGCCGTCATGGAGAAAACAGGGATTCCGCCTGCTCGAGTGGCTGACGCGGTCTTCGATGCGATCCAAAAAGAGCAATTCTATATCTTCACGCATCCCGAATGGATTGAAGTGATTCAACTTCGAACGGACAGACTGCTCCGCATGGAGAATCCGGAAAGTCCGGCGGCGACGGTTGCGAAGCTGCTCCATCTGGGCGAGGTTCAGTGAATGTTGAAGAAGCGCGCAATATTTTGGTCGGCGCCGCCCACCGCGCGCGCCAGGGTGAGTTTTGCCACGTTGTGTGCGAAGACGCTATCGATGTAATCCAGTTCCGCGGATGCTACGGATTGTTGAGCCTGCACGACCTCGACGTTATCGCTGACGCCGGCCGTGAATCGCTGTCTCGTCAATACAAGATTTTGTTTTGAGACTTCGATATTGCGGCGAGCCACCTCAACCTGCTGGCTGGCTGCACGCAGGTCGAGAAAAGCATTCCGAACATCGCTCTCGACACGTGAGCGCGCATCTTCCAATTCCGCCCGGCGCTGGGCTAACGCGGCTTCCGCCTGCTGAATGTCGCCTTCCGTGCGACCACCGATCCAGATGGGTACGCTAAGAGTTCCGACGACCGAAAACGTTCCGTGGGATTGACTCGGATTGGTGCCGATGGCGCCGTAGTCTCCGCTAAGGGACAGAGACGGAAGCCGCTCGGCTCGCGCTGCCGCGTGCGCGAGGGTGGCAGCTCTGACCTGAGACTCAGCGGCTTTCAAATCGGCGCGCTTCTCATAGGCTTGCTTTAGCGTTGCTTCTTCATCTAAGGCAGGGGCGGCGGCGAACGGAACATCACCAACAATCTCAAACCTGTCTGTAGCGGGTATGCCGATTAATCGCGCAAGATTGATCTTCTGTTTCGACAGATCATTCTCAAGCGAAACCATTCGTTGCCTTTCAGTCAGTAGCTGTACTTCGCTCCGGTTGAGATCGGTCAAGGCCAGGACTCCGGCCGTTCTTTGTTGCGAAGCCTGGTCGAATAAAGCTTGCGCTGTGTCGACCTGGGCGCGTTCGGCCTCGACCCTGGCGGCGGCCGCAACAACCTGGAGATAGGCACCGCCGACTCCCATGACGACCAGATCTTTCGCGTCGCTCAGAGATTGCTGGTTCGCGCGGACAACCTCTTGGGAGGAACGATAATTCTTCAGGTCAGTGACGTTGGCGATGTTTTGCGTCAGGCGCGCGCGAAGGTCGAAGTAGTTGTACGGGCCGACAACAGAGGGAAACCGGAAGCCCGGGATGGGAGAGCTGAAGCGTATTCCGAGGGCACGCAGATTTGTTTGCTGAACGGTTTCCGAGAGCGAGCTTGTCAGATTGGGCAGCAACGTAGACCGTGAAACTCTGCTTTGCCCACGCGCTTGCAGCACCGCTTCTTCAAGGCCAATGCCACCGAGATTGAAGGCAAGGCCTCGCTGAATGGCTTCTTTGAACGACAGGGTCCCCGAGAACGGCGGAGCGGCTGCGCCGGCGCTGCCGCTGTAAGGCCCCTGCGTCTGGACGGAAGTATTGATGGTGTTAACACTCGTGGTGGCGCCGGGAACCGGGGACTGGACCGCCGTAACAGAGCCGGTCTGGCCGCTGCGGCCGGATAAGGACAACTGGTTTGCCGAAGCGGTCTGCGGCTGCGGATTTTGTGGGGCTTGGGCGCACGCGATGGTGCTCAGGGTTAGGCAGCCAATGAGAGTGAACGAGGGGCGGTTTGAGTTCAACCGAGTTGTCTCCGAAAACGCCAGACGCTGAGCGAAACCAACACGACGGTAAACAGGAACAGTGCGAGGAAGTTCGGCCATAGTGTGTCGAAACCTGAGCCCTTCAGCAAAACGGCGCGCGAGATGACGCCGAAATGATAAATGGGATTGAAGCGCGTGACCGGCTGCAGCCAGTGAGGCATTGCCTCCATGGGCGTCAGCGCGCCTGAGAGGGTGGCAAGCGGCGGGTTCACGAAGAAGCTGGTCAACTGAGCCTGTTCCGCAGAAGTGGTGAAGGTGGCGATGACTGTCCCGATGCCGATGCCCGAAAGGACGCACAGCGCCGCGCCCGAGAAGACGAGCAGGAAGCTGCCGTGGAACGGAACGTGGAAAACTAATCGCATGATGGCCGTCGCCATGAGTGCCATCAGGCAAAGCAGCATGAAGAGAGGCACGACTTTCGCCACAACGATTTGAGAGGTCTGGGCCGGGGACATGAGCAGTTGCTCGAGCGTTCCGCGCTCGCGCTCCTTCACCATGGCGGCGGCTGAAACGAGCGATCCATTCAAGATGCACAGGAGGCCGAATATCCCGGTAACTGTGAACCAGGAAGTGACAAGTCCGGGGTTGTATAAGAATCCGGGCGTTATTGTTACCTGTCCGCGTCTGCTGACACGGGGCGCGGCGATCTGTTGAACGGTCGCATGCAGTCCGGATCCGGGCAAGGTGGCGTTAAAGGCGGAGATGACGCCCTGAGCGTAGGCCTGAGCGATAGTTGCGGTATTCGCGTCCATCGCATTCAACAGAAACTGGACGGTCGCCGTATTTCCGCGATTCAGCTTGCGTGCGAAATCATAGGGTATGACAACGCCGCCTTTGACGTCGCCGCGGCTAATGGCTCCGGTCAGTTCGGAGAGCGAGAGACACGTTTTCGATAGCTTGAACGCGCGGCTTTGGGTGAGCGAGGCGATCAGCTCGCGACTCTCAGGCGTATGGCTTTGGTCGAGAACGGCCAGCTTCAGGTCGGTAACGGTTGAATTCAAAACGAATCCGAAGAGGATGATCTGCAGAGTGGGCGGAATGATCATTGAGAGCGCTAAGCGGCGATCACGACGGATCTGCTGGAATTCCTTGAGGATCAGCGATCTCATACGCGGGCGAAGGATTCGGAACGGCATCACGCCTTCACCTGCATACGCCGCATATTCCGCCAGGCGATGAAATAGAAAATGAGACCAATGAGGCCGATGACGAGGACACTCGACCAGGTGGATGGCCAGCCGCCGCCTTGCAGCAGAGCATCACGGACGACGTAGATGTAATACTTGCCCCAAATGAAATCCGATATCCAGCGCAGCTGCGGCGGGATGTTTTCGATTGGGAAGATGAGTCCGGACAGCAGGAAGACCAATAAGAATCCGCCTAAGGCCACAGCTTGCATGGCCGCCGCCTGGCTGGGGATCGCGCCCCCGACTAACGTTCCAAAAGCGGCTACGCAAAAGCAGTAAAGGACCGTTGCCACGATGAAAGGCGTCGGGTCACCGGCAAAGCCAAGACCGAAGTACGTGAACAGCATGAAAAGGAGCGGCACGCATTCGCAGAGGCCGACCAGCGTGAAAGCGAGAATTTTTCCCAGAAGGAATTCATGAGCGGAGATGCTGGAGACGTACACCTGAAGGATGGTTTTGTTCTCGCTCTCTTTCGCCATGGCCAAGGATGCTAAGAGAGGAGCAAACATTGACAGACCAAGGACGAATACGCCGGGGCCGGAATATTTTTTGCTTGACAGGCCGGGGTTGTACCAGAGGCGAATTTCGGCTTCAACCGGGGATCCGCGTGTCGCGCCGGCGTGGAGTTCGTTGTAAGCGCGTACAATCTGGCTTGCATCTCCCGAGATGAGAGTGGCCGTGTTTGAGTCGGATGCATCGATCAGCATCTGAACGGGCGTATTTAGGCCTCGTGAGAGATCACGGCCAAAGCGTTCGGGAATAATGAGCGCCGCTCTCGCTTGATTGCGGATGAAGGCGCCTTCGGGTCTCTGCTCGACAGGCCAATAGACGATGTGAAACGAGAGGGAATTCCGGAACGCTGCGATGAAATCACGCGAGGCAGCGGAATCGTCGAAATCCTGAACGACCATCGGGAGCCCGCCTACTTTCAGCGCGATGGATGTGCCCATGAGGAATAGCAGGATGCAGGGGAGCACGAGTGTCAGGGCGAGCGCGAGACGATCTCGCAGGATCTGCGTCAGCTCCTTCCGGGTTTGGGCCAGGATTCGTCTCATGGCGACCCTATTCTTCGGCGGCCACTTTGCCTTGCGCCCGAGCCCGCTCGACTACGCGGATGAAGACGTCTTCGAGCGAATATCGCTGTTCCCTGGCGCTGATGATTTCTATGCCGGCGGCTTGCAAGCGCTCACGTGTTTGTTTTTCGGCTTCGGTTGGGTCCGAATCAGAGATCACGTGCAGCCGATCCCCGAAGAGCGATACTCGCCAGCGCTCTGTTTTGTCCTTCAGCAAGTCGGCTGCGCGTTGCGGTTGGTCGACGACGAACTCGATGAGACGCCCGGGCTGTTCCGCTTTGATGCCCGAAGGCGTGCCCTGTGCGACCAATTCACCGGCTACCATGAAGCCGAGGCGATTGCACTGTTCCGCTTCTTCGAGGTAATGGGTCGTGATCAGGATGGCTGTGCCTTGATCAGCCAGGTAGTTGATCATGCGCCAGAAAGCGCGGCGGGCCAAGGGATCGACGCCCGAAGTCGGTTCGTCGAGGAACAGTATGCTTGGCTCGTGCGAGATGGCTGCGCCAAAAGCCACGCGCTGTTTCCATCCGCCGGGGAGAGTGCCGGTGATCTGATCCTCTTTCCCATCGAGGCCTGAAAATTCCAGAACCCAAGAGCGTTTTTCGGGGCGTTCAGGCTCGGGTATCTCATACACCCCGGCGAAGAATTCGAGGTTGTCACGGATGGAAAGATCGTCGTACAGGGAGAATTTTTGCGACATGTAGCCGATGCGTTCGCGCACGACAGGAGAGCGCAGGTTCCCGTGCTCTCCAGCAAGCTGCATGCGGCCGCTGGTGGGTGCGAGAAGGCCGCACAGCATCTTGATCATGGTGGTCTTGCCGGCGCCATTCGCGCCGAGCAGGCCATAGATTTCGCCGTATTTGACTTCGAGCGAAACGCGATTGACGGCTGTAAATGGGCCGAATCGTTTTGTTAGGTTCTCGGCGCCGATGGCGATGCCGCCGCGAAGGCCGGTGTGCGTGTTGTGGGCCGGAAACGGCTTGTTGCTGATGCTCTGGCCCAACGCGCGCAAGCGGGCGACGAACGTGTTCTCGAGCGTCGGGTGATCGATTCGGATGTCATCTATCTTCAGCCCGGATGCGGATAAAGCGTGTTCGGCGGCTTGCTGAGCTTCTTCCGGTGAATGCGCGAGGAGATCGAGGCGGTCTCCAAAGCGCTGTACATCCATAAACGGGCGCCCCTCACCGACTTCTTTGTTCAGGAGTTCTTCGGCTTGGCCGAGATTCGTGGTTCGCAATTCGAGCCGCGCGCCGTGCAGGCTGATCCGCAGCTCGGCGGGAGTGCCGAGTTGCCGGATTTCGCCTTCGTGAATAAAGGCAACTCGATTACACCGCTCGGCTTCGTCCAGGTAGGGGGTTGCGATCAGGATGGTGAGACCTTCCGTGGCGAGGTGAGCGAGCGTGTCCCAGAACTCGCGGCGCGATACGGGATCGACCCCGGTGGTGGGCTCATCAAGCAAGAGAATGCGGGGCTGCGGCACTAGCGCGCAGGCGAGCGCCAGCTTTTGTTTCATACCGCCGCTCAGCCTGCCGGCAAGACGGTCTCCGAAGCGGTCCATGTCAAACATCTGGAGATAGCGCAGACCGCGCTTTCGGATTTCGTGACGGGGCACGCGCCGCAGATCGCCGATGTAGCGGATGTTCTCCATCACGCTCAGGTCCGGGTAGAGGCTGAAGGACTGCGTCAGATAACCTGTCACAGAACGCGCCTGGCGAGCCGGTTTGCCGAAAACGATAGCATCACCCGACGTTGCTTCCATGATTCCGGCGAGCACCTGGAAAGTGGAGGTTTTGCCGGCGCCATCCGGTCCAATGAGCCCGAAGATCTCGCGTTCTTTCACTTCCAGATCAATGCCGCGCACGGCCTCCACCGATCCGTAGCGCTTCCAGAGTTTACGAACCTGAATAGCTGGAGGACCGGACGGTGACGAGCTTGTTTCCCGGAGGTCAGCGGAAACGGTAGCAGCCGGCATTACTTCCTCTTGTGGACCGGCCAGGTGTCGCCCGAAACGAGAATCTCTCCATCGGCGGGCATGCCGGGTTTTGCGTACCCGATGCCGCCCTTCAGCTGTAGCTTGACGCCAACGACCTCTTTGACGCGATCATCGCGGAAGTAGGTGTTCTCGGGTGTAAACGTCGCTTGCGGATCGATGCGCAGGACGTAGGCGGGAATGGGTTCGCTCGGGTTGGAGTCCAAGTACACGCGCGCTTGCTGGTTCAAGGCGACTTTCCCAATCTGGCCTTCGGGTACATATCCGCGCAGGTAGACCTTACTCAAATCGAGCAAAGTGATGATGGCGGTGCCAGCCGTAACCACCTCGCCGGGTTCGGCGGCGCGAGTGATGACAGTGCCATCGAACGGAGCGCGGATGATCAAGTCAGAGCGGTTGGCTTCTGCTTCCTGGAGGGAAAACTGCGCTTGTTGCGTATCCGCTTTGGCACTCGCGATTTCGGCTCGCTGCTGAAGAATTTGCCTTTCGACCGCGGCGGCCTGTGATTCGCGGATGCCAGCGGTGGCCAGATTCGCACGGGCTGTTTCGAGAGCACCTTGCGCAGATTCCACGCGACGCCGGTTTGCCGCGACGGCCGCGGCCTGCTGTTCGGCGGTTGTCACGGACTGCTTGCCTTGCCGCTCGGAAACTGCGCCGGTTTCCGCCAACTTGGTATAAGCCTCGCGGTCGAACTCTGCGAGCGCGTAGGAGGCTTCCTGCTGCTTCAGATCTGCTTGGGCCGCAGCGAGATCGGCCTCGGCCTGGCGCACGCGTCCATTTGCATCCACACGCGCCTGCCCGGTTTGCATTTGATATTGCCTGAGCTGCTCTTCGAGCACTGCGATTTGCGCTTGCGCGGATTTCATTTTTGCTTCCGCCGCGATGAGCGCGGCACGCGCCTGCTGCTCGCGCGCACGGACCTGTTCGTCATCGAGACTCGCAATGATCTGATCGGCTTTGACCTGATCGCCTTCGCGAACCGTGATCTGAACGATGCGGCCGGCTGTCTTTGGGGAAACGGCGGAATCGTCTCCCTCGATGCGCCCGCTGAGTGCGACGATGCTGTCGGGAAGAGGCGGAGTGTGGAAGTACAGACGCCAGACCGCAAACGCGGCCACGAGGGAAATGACCAGGATCGCCGGCCGGAGCCAAACTTTCGGACGCGTTTCCGGAGGCGCTGCCGGTTCACTCTTCGGCTCAGGTTTTGTTTGTTCCGGCTTTGTGACCGTTTCGATCATGGGCCTCCGGGCCTACCGGCCCTTCTTGATTGATTTCGATTGGTTGGCGTGCTTTTTCTGGAGTACCCCTTCGAAGTACCCGTGAGCCATGCGGTTTACATCGAGCGAGTGGAAGCGCTCAAACAGTCCCTTCCAAATGACCGCCAATAGAAGGGGAGCGACGAGCAACTGAGGGAACTCGAGGAACAGATCGCCGGTCAGTTCACCGTGTTGTTTCGCACGCCTGACGAGCATGCGAATGGCGCTGAGGCCCGGTTCAATGACGACGCGGTAATAGACCTCAGCGAGTTTCGGGAACCGGCCGGCTTCACCGATGAGCAGTCGGATGACGGCTCCGCGCTTTGTGTGAGCCATTTCATCCAGTACGGGTAATAGGGTTCCCTCAATGAAGTCCCGTAGAGAGCCGCCAGATGCTGCTATCGCGGCTGCGGCATCAATTTTCGGGCGGATTTCCTGCTTGACGATCGCTTCAAAGAGCTGTTCTTTATCGTTGAAATGCAGGTAGATGGTGCCTTTAGCGACGCTGGCCCGTCGAGCGATGTCCTCGATGCGCGCGGCCGCGAAGCCTTTTTCGATGAATTCATCGAGAGCAGCGTTGACGATAGCGGTCCGGCGGACAGCGGCGCCGCGGGAGCGAAGAGTAGCAGTTTTCTCGGCGACTGGACTCGGCAAATTGCAGTCTATTCGATGACTGACCGGTCAGTCAATAAAAAATCAGAGTTAGAATACAGTAATAAATCCGTCGGATTTCTTACATGAGGAGCTTGCCGGTTTGACTCGTGTCGTATCCGGCAAGGAGCTGCAGTTTGCGCCGGAGAACTGAGCGGTTGAGCACGTCCAGGAGTGCCTGAACCGCAGGCTGATCCAAGGACGAACGCTTCAGTGCGAGATCGAACCTCTGGACGGCGATGGGGATGAAATCCAATCCGAGACTACGCGCGGCCGCTCGGGGCGCGAGGCAGCAATCGGCGCTGCCCGAGAGGACAGCGAGGGCGGCTTCCAAATGTCCATGAGCCACCCGGTTGTATCCGCGAACAGATGCGGGTTCAATGCCGGCCTGCCGCAACTCAAAGTTCAGCAAGTCTCTGACGCCGGAACCTTGTTCCCGATTTACGATCGACACGTTTTTTCGTCCGAGATCAGCGATCGAACGGATTCGATGCGGGTTGCCGGTTCGAACAACAAGACCCAATTCCCAGGAAGCGAATGTTACGACGCGTATGGTCTCCGATTGCGGGAAATGCTTGCGGATAGCCGGCAGGTTGTACTCGTTTGCCTTGCGATCTAACAGATGAGCGCCAGCCACATGCACCTGACCTTTTTTGAGCCACGTAATTGCACGCACGCTGGAGCAGGGAAGAGCGAGGACCTCGATTCTGGAGGCGCGCAGCAGTTCCACTACTAACGAGAGAGCGATATCGCAACCGGCCAAGAGTAAAGCGTCTTCGGGGGCAGCGAAAGGAGCCGCGGTTTCGATTTGCACCCGGCGTCCCGAGGAGGATCGGACGATGCCATCGGCCGTAGGAAGGTAAGCGGGCTGCGGTGAAGAAGGAACGGCAACCGGCCGGCCGTTCACGCTGCACACGCGAACCAGTTCTCCGGCTGGAGGCGCGGCCGCACCATCCAGCAGGTCCGCCCTCACGATTTCCGGGCCGGGCTCCTCATCGGCGAAAGAGAAAAGCTCCTCGACCGTTACATCAAGGATGCGCGCGAGCTTCAGGGCGATCGCAGTGTTGGGAAGGAATGTGCCTTCCTCGATGGAGTAGATCGTTTGCCGGCTGACACCGGCGCGTTGAGCTAAATCGCTAGCAGAGAAACCTCGGCTTTCGCGAACGGGTCGCAGGCGATTTACCACATCCGTCATCTATACTTTACAGAGTACAGGAAACATGACACCAATCCGGAGGGCGGCCCTCTCGACCGCCCTGCTCCTTAGTTTCGGTCGATGTCTGTTCGCACAGGCATCGGCCACTGTCTCCGGAACGATCAATGATCAATCGGGCGCGGGGATTCCGGCCGCTGCAGTGACGCTCCAGGAGAAGCAAACTGATTCGACGCGAGAAACGGTGACGGACGGCTCTGGCCGGTACCAATTTTCAGGGCTTGCCGCGGGCGATTACAGCGTACGTGTTGCGAAGACGGGCTTCCGCGATGAAGTCCGAAGCGGCATCCAGCTCGCTGTTTCGCAGGACGCCCGCATTGATTTCACGTTGCAACTTGGACCGGCAAACCAGGAGATCACCGTGAATGCAGACGCTCCGATAGTCAGTACTGCCGCGGCAGACATTTCGGGTCTGGTAGGGGAGCATCAAATTAAGGATCTTCCGCTGAACGGGCGCAGTTATGATGAACTGCTGACATTGAATCCTGGCGTAGTTAATTTCACTTCGGCGAAAACAGGTGGCGTGGGAGTTTCCAACTCGACGGCCGGGAACAATTTTGCGGTGAATGGGAATCGGCCGCAGCAGAATTTTTTCCTGCTGAATGGTGTCGAGTTCACGGGCGCCGCTGAAAACAACATGCAACCCGGCGGAGTGAGCCAGCAACTCTTAGGAGTCGATGCTGTCCGGGAATTCAATCTACTGCGGGATTCCTACGATGCGGAATACGGTAAGCATCCTGGGGCGCAGGTGCTGATTGTTACGCAGTCAGGATCGAATCAGGTTCACGGTTCTGTTTATGACTTTCTGCGGAACAACAAGCTGGATGCCCGGAACTTTTTCGACGGGCCGTCCGCACCGGGCTTCCAGCGCAATCAATTTGGAGCCTCGCTGAGCGGGCCCTTGAAGAAGAACAGCACGTTCCTATTTGGAAATTTCGAAGAGCTCCGTCAGAATTTGCATCAGACGGGAGTTGATCTGGTGCCCGACACGAATGCACGGAACGGATTTCTGCCGTGCAAAATCGTTACGCCTGCGCCAAACCCTTGCCCGGGATCGGGACTATTTTTCGTTGGGATGTCGCCGCTAATCAACGCGTGGCCGACGCCGACTCCGGGTGCGCCCGATTTCGGCGGCATCTCGGAAGCCTATAACGACCCGCTGCAAACGATTCGCGACGATTTTGGGACGGTGCGACTGGACCATAATTTCTCGCAACGTGATTTCCTCAACGTAGCCTACACGGTGGATGACAGCGCGGCGAATACGCCGACGAGCACGAACCTCTACAGCACGGATGTGGAGAGCCTGCGAGAGCAGGTTGCGAGTGCGGAAGAAACACACGTCTTCTCGCCTTCGTTGTTGAACGTGGCCCGCTTTGGCTATTCACGCGCAGGCTACTTTTTTACTGGTCAACCGACACCGATGACACCGGCAGCATCACTCCCTGGTTTTCTTACAGGCAAACCGGTGGGCGCGATTGTCGTAGGCGGCAGCGCAGCTTCGAATCCCACCGCCCAGTTGAGCCTCGCGGGAAGCAATAACGGCAGCAATCTCTACATAACGCGGAACCTGTTTACTTACGAAGACCGGATCTCCTGGACCAAAGGAATCCATCAGTTTACGGCCGGTTTGTGGCTGCAGAGATTCCAATCGAACGAGACGCTGGCCCTTAGCCAATATGGTCAGGCAACGTTCACGAGCTTGCAAACCTTTCTACAAGGTGTTGCGAGCAGCTTGCTGTATGACCCAGCTCCGACGCCGCTCGGCTGGCGCGCCCTCTTCGGGGCTGGTTTCGTACAAGACTCGATCCGGTTTGGACCGCGATTGACTCTCACGCTCGGGTTTCGCGAGGAATTCACTACGGGCTGGAATGAAGTGAGCGGTCGCGCCGCGAACTACACGTATCCAAACGGCATCATTTCGAGTCAGCCGAGAATCGCGACCTCCGTTTTCACAGAGAACAACGGGAGTTCGCTGCCGCAGCCGAGGGTTGGGTTGGCGTGGAGTCCGTTCAGCACGCGCACGGTGGTCCGAGCGGGCTTCGGCATGTACAACGACTTGCAGGACGCACTCGGGTATCGGACGGATCAGAACGCGCCTTTCAACCCGACGTACAGTCTTCCGAACGCGCTCGTATCGCAACTTCCGCTCTCGCCAACGGCACCGGTCCCACCGAGTGCGCGGCTGGTTCCGGGCGGTGTGCAGCCGGATTTAGAAACACCCACTCTGATTTCCTGGTCGTTTCGCATCCAGCGGGAGCTTTCGTCGAACAGCTCCCTGACGGTTGGATACCTCGGCTCGCATGGGTACCACGAGCTGATCGGTATCGATGCAAATGAGCCCTTTCCGGTTGTGTGCCCGGATCCTCATTGCCCCACACAATATCCGCCGAACTTCCCGGCAGGCATTGCAGGAACGCCGGTCCAGCCCGGAACGTATTATGTTCCGACGGCGACCCGAGCGAATCCGTCGATAGCGAACACCTGGACTTACTTCTCGCGCGGTGACAGTTCGTACAACGCGCTGCAAATCGATTTCACCCGCAGGCTGCACGAGGGATTGATGGTGCGAGGCGTATATACGTGGTCGAAAACAATCGACAATGGAGATTCGCCCAACGCCACGACTTCCGCTGGTGAGCCCGCCCTTGCATCGAATCCGTTCAATTTGCGCGCGGATCGAGGTCTGGCGAATTTCGAAGTTCGGAATGTGGGAGTGATTAGCGCGCTGTATGAACTACCGGTCGGGAAAGGGAAGCGATTCCTCGTAAACACGAACGGCTTCGTCTCGACGCTTGTAAGCGGCTGGCAATTGAACTCAGTACTCACGCTACAAGGAGGTTTTCCGTTTACTCCGCAGCTCAGCTACAACCCTTCGAACAATGGAGACACGCGCAACCCGGTGCGGCCGTTTGTGAATCCTTTCTTCACGGGGCCAGTAATTTTCGAGAGTCCGAACCAGTGGTTCAATCCGGCAGCATTTCTGGCCCCGCCGAATAACAGCGGTTTTTATGGCGACCTCGGACGGGACACACTGATCGGCCCTGGGCTCGGGACATGGGACCTTTCGGCTCTGAAGAACACTCAAGTCCGGGAGCATCTGAACGTGCAGTTTCGAGCTGAATTTTTCAACGTACTGAACCGCGCCAACTTCAATACGCCGAATGCGGTTGTGTTTACACCGTCGGGCGTGTCGCCGACGGCGGGCGTCATCACCAGTACGTCGACAACGTCCCGGCAGATTCAGTTTGGCCTTAAACTCTTGTGGTAGCGCTTACGTGCTGAAGTGCTTGCTGAGATATTCGTAGCTTTCACGCAAACTTGCGATCGGGTCGCCAGGTGTTTGGTCCTGCTCGACAAAGTAGTACTTGACGCCTTCCGCATCAGCCGCTTTGAGCACGGCGGGGATGTCGATGGAGCCATTTCCCACTTCTTTGAAGGTCGAGGGGGGAACTTTCTCGTTGAACTGCGTGGGCAACCCCTTGGCTTTGTCCTTCAGATGAAGCAACGGAATTCTTCCGGTGTATGTCTTCAGCAGGTCAACGGGATTATGGCCAGCCACGCTAACCCAGAAGATGTCGAGTTCGAGACCGACGGTTGCAGGATCTGTCTCGCTCATGAAGATCTGCAGGCCGGTGGTGTCGCCCAGGGGCTGAAATTCAAATGCGTGATTGTGATAGCAGAACGTAAGATCGTGTTTCTTCGAAGCCTTGCCTGATTGGTTCAAGGTCTGCGCGAAACGCTTCATCACATCGGCGCCACCGCGCAATTTGGGATCAACGTAGGGATAAACGGCGTATTGGAAGCCCTGTTCCTTAAGACCGGCGAGAACATTATCGAGCGGATCTCCACCGGAGTTCCAGAGAGCCGCATCCACATGCGCGCTGACCGGTTTCAGGCCGGAGGCTTGAATGCCTGGCCAGATCTGATGCAGAGTGGCGTACACGACCTCAACGTCCGAGTATCCGATGTCGGCAATCGATTTCAGAACACCATTGGGATCCTTCGTGATGATGTTCCTGACAGTGTACAGTTCGACGCCGAGGTTCGACTTTTGCAACGGGTCGCGGGCCCATGCAGAGGAACTCAAAGACGCGCCGGCTATTGCTGCTTGCGCAAGGAACCTGCGCCGGGAATACTCAGACATGTCTTTCATGCTAGCTAATGGACTTCAACCGGGGCCGTAACCGTTTCCCAGAAGCTCGAGAAATGTTGATCGATCTGCAGCTTTGACGAGAGCGACACGAAAATGCCGCTTCGGTATTCCAAATCGAGCCAGGAGGGAAAGCGTCCGTACACCGTTGTGAGCTGCTTGGCGGAGTCCTTCGACGGCTTCGGGTGAGCGTTCAGCGCTATCGATTCATTACCGAATTGGAGGCGGTGGAATTCAATGCTATAGAGAAAGTGCTTCGACGGTTCATCACGCCTTTCAAGGCGCGTGACAATCCCCGCGAGGACCGCGCCCTTTGGGATTACCTGATTCGTTTTGCCTTTGACATGGATCGGATCGAGAAGTTCGCCCTTTACAGGATCGCCGGTGAAAGTGGATGCCTCTGTAATCGGAGTGATCAGCCGGACATGAAGCGGCACGCCGGCCGGCAGGAATGCGCGGCTGGAAATAAGTGACGTGTCGGCTTTCTGTTCGGCGTTTTCAGTCATCTCAAAGTGCAAGGTGGATTCACCGCGAAACTCACGGCACTCATTGTATTCGCTACGGCTGCTGGTGGTGAGGTGAGAGGCGTCTTCGATGTTGAGGGAAAACATCTGTGGAATCAGAGAATCATGGCCCGATATCTTCGCGGTGCCATAGTTCATTTCAACCTCGGCGCGGCAGATCTCGACATCCGGAGGAACTTCGTCGACGATGACCTGTAGGCTCACAAGCTCGAAGGTCTGGAGGTTGGCGAAGAAGCTGCCGTGGAAGGGGACGGGTACTCCGTTCGAATCTTTGCCGGAAATCTCGTGGTGACTGGCTTCGAGTGGGACCGAGTAGTTGAATTGGTAGGCGTCGATGCCGTTCATCCTCGTTTCGCCGACGTATTCGAAGCGGATGCCAGATCCGAGGAAGATGTTCTCCAGATACCCGACGAACGAGCCGGAATTGATAGGACCCGAATGAACCAAGTCAGCGATGCCGGCTGAGGAGAAACTAGTGCCGCCGTGCCAGGAATAGATTTCGTGTCCTTCGGAAACGGCGATGTCCAGCCGGAGCCGGTCATGCATGATTTCTTTGCGCTTGTTGTCGGCAGGCTGGTGCTCGCATCCAAAGGCCTGATACCGCACGGGGCGAAAGTAAGTGCGATCGATGGTCTGTACGCAGCTATAATTCGCAGCTCCTTTTAGTTGCTCGGATACTTTCAGGCGGATCTGCCGGAGAATCTGCGGGCTGACATCGTCGGCTCTCGAAACGGCCGCGGCCAGAAACAGCAGACCCACAGCGCGGAACATCCAGAATCGAGTTTACTCGAAATTGACGGACGGATTTTCTCGTATGGACCCGCGGCGATTCGCCGCGCGGAGCAGCAAAACCGCAACGGCGGCCAAGGCCAAAGCAATAGCGAGAACCCGCATCCAGTGCGAACGCAAGAAACGAAACGTCAAGGAGCCGTACTGCATGCCGATGTAGGCCAAAGCGAAATAGCGAACGACGCGTGCCGCGGCAACCACGGCAAGAAATATCGACCAGCGAACTTCCAGAGCGCCGGCGCAGAAAACCGGGATTTTCATGGGCATCGGTATCGGGGAGAGAGCCGGAATAAATACCGTAACCAGGCCATAACGCTCGAACCACGAGTGGAGGCGGGCGCCGGTTCCGCTGGCGATGTGTCGGGCCAGGAGAACCTCTCCGCCTTTTCGAGCTATGCCGAACAGCACGGAACTTCCGACCAGCGAACCCAAAGTGGCGCAGACAGCCGCGAAGTAAGCGAGCTGAGGCTGGTTTACGGCGATGGTCACAAGAAGAACGTCAACGCCGCCGACGACAGGTAATCCCGCGGAGTCAAGGGATGCGAGCAGCAACAAACCGTAGGGCCCCCAAGACAGGAACGTACTGATGACGCCTGCCCACCAGGAGGCGATGCCGTGCGCGGGATGAGTCAGTGATGTCTCCGGAAGACTGCGTTAGCGAGCCTTTCCATCCAGCATAGCGAGCAGGGCGTCCTCATCGAGCACGGGGATTTTCAGCTCGTGTGCCCGCTCGAGCTTCGATCCGGCCTCCTCGCCGGCGACAACGTAGCTGGTCTTGCTGCTTACGGAGCCCGCTACTTTTCCGCCAGCCGACTCGATGCGTTCCTTAGCGTCTTCGCGCTTGAGCGTGGGCAAGGTGCCGGTCAGAACGAAGGTAAGTCCGGTCAGCGGGCCTTCGGCTTTGACGATTCGCTCCCCAGTAAACTGCAGGCCCGCGGATCGCAGCCGCTCCACTAACTCGCGATTGCGTTCTTCGCCGAAATACTGGCTGATTGCTTCGGCCACCTTGGGACCAACTTCGTTGGCCTCCTGCAATTGCTCGCTCGAAGCCGAGGCGATTGCGTCGAGCCTGCCGAAGTGGGACGCGAGTATCTGGGCGGTGCGTTCGCCGACGAATGGAATGCCGAGCCCGTTCAAGACACGGGCAAGCGGCTGGGCACGGGAGCGGTCGATATTCGTGATTACTTTTGAGGCCGACTTGTTGCCCATGCGTTCCAGAGTCATCAAATCCTCGGCCTTGAGACCGTAGATGTCGGCGATGCTCTTGACCATGCCCCGGTCGAGAAGCTGGTCAACGAGTGCATCACCGAGCCCATCTATATCCATGACGCCGCGCGAGGCGAAATGAAGAAGGGACTCGCGCAAGCGCGCCGGACAATTTGCGTTAATGCAGCGGCTGGCGGCTTCACCCGCCTCACGAACTACGTGCCCGCCGCAAACGGGACATCGCGTGGGCATCCGAAAGGGGCGTCTCTGCGGGCCTTCTGTGATGACGCGAACGATCTTGGGGATCACGTCGCCACTGCGCTCGACGAGAACGGTGTCTCCGATCTGCACGCCCAGGCGAGCGATTTCATCCTCGTTATGCAAGGTGGCGCGCGCCACTGTGACCCCAGCGAGACGGACCGGTTTCAGATGAGCGACAGGGGTAAGCGTTCCCGTACGACCGACTTGCACGCCGATATCCTCCAATATCGTGCTTGCCTGGCGCGCCGGATACTTGAACGCAATCGCCCAGCGTGGCGCCTTGGCGGTCCAGCCTAACCGGTTCTG
>JAFAUR010000740.1 GCA_019243205.1 Acidobacteriaceae bacterium
GGTTCGGGAGATAGGTGCAATGTCGAAGCTGGCACCGGATTTTCCGCTTGCAGGTCGCTTTTCTGGTCCGCTCCGTGTTGCGTCGGAGGCTAACGGGTCGGCCGACTTCACGCCTATATGGTCTGGCCAATCGGTTCAATTAGCTCGCGAGCTCTCTGCGAAAGAACTTACTCAACGCCTTGCGGAAGAAACGGTTGCGAACTCAAGGTTTTCCGGGAGGCACTATGAACGAAACTCCGAAGACGCGCACAGCTGAACTTTCGAGGCTATGGTCGCTACCTATGAGACTTGGGCGGAGCCTCTCTCGGCTCGTCTAGCAAAGGCCGCTCTCAAAGGAACATCGGTAAAAGCCAGCGATTGCGTGCTCGACATCGGCGCAGGAACGGGTGCTTTGTCACTTCAGGTAGCCGCCCTCGGGGCGAGGGTTACCGCCATCGATCTTTCCTCCGCCATGGTTGCTCGGCTGAACCAACGATTGGCTCCTTACCCCGAATGCAAGGCGCTCGTGATGGACGGCGAAGCTCTCACGTTTGAGGACAGCACTTTCGACGTCGCCTTTTCCGTCCTGTCGACCACCTTGTTTTCCAATTGGAGCGCCGGGTTGGACGAAGCCGTGCGAGTCATTCGGCCGGGCGGATGGGTAGGGATCGTACATTGGGCAACCCCGGAAGGCGCTGATATCTTCACCATCCTTTCACGCGCGTTGAAGCAGCTTTCACTTCCGACAAGTTCACCGGACGTACCCAAGCTTACAGCGCTCATGTCGGTCCATGAACTTCGAGCCGCTCTAGAAACTCGAGGGTGCGAGGTCATAGATGTGGAGCGGATCGATGCGCCCAGCCCGCTGCCGGCGCCAGAGAGTTTCATGGACACTCTGGATCCCATTTACCGCAGGCTTCCAACCTACCGATCGCTCGACGAAGACCTGCGCGACGAATTGCGTATCCTGCTTGCGGAGGAATCTCGCCGATGGATCAAGGAGGACGTGCCGGCTGGTCGCACAGCCAAGGCCCACTTGGCGATCGCACGCCGCTCTAGTCGTCAATGCTGAGTGCGAGTTCTCAACGATTCGTGATTGGGAGAGTGGCCGGGCGAGGAAGCAAAGCGGAAATCTCGTACTCTTTCGCGAAGGTTTATGACGTGGTGAACCGGCCTTACGCCTCAGGTGATCTGGTCAATTGTCCCGGAGAAAGCCAGCAATTGCGGGTCGTCGGGTCTTGCTCCACATGATTGTAAGCATCACATAAACACCGGTCGCCAGGGCGGGAGTTGTAATTGCAGATTTAGTGGGGAGATGTTTAAACGGCCAGAGCGGCCCAGCGATGCGGAAGCAGTTCTTCGAACGTTTGAATGGAATGCGCCGAGACACAGCTGAGCGCGTCGCGAAACCAGGCGAAGGGATCGATGCCGTTTCATGTCACGATCCCCTGGTGATGTTCATTCATCCGGACTATGGGGACTCCCTCGGTGATGTCGTGCTGGAGATGCGGGGTCGATGACCAGCCAAGGAGATTAGCTATGAACTACCGTCCGTTTGGTCGAACCGGAATCAAGGCGTCAGCCCTTATTGTCCCGGCGCAATGATGTTCGGCTCATCGTTCGTCCTCTGAAGCCGGCGCCTCAGCCTACACCAAGAAAGCCATAACGCGGCGTGACGAGCAATTCTTTATATGATGCTCGAACGCCACTAATTCATCGCCGCGTAGCTCGTCGTCTAGATACAAATCGATCCGCGAAGTGCTCTCTTCACACCAACTCATCGCTGGTCTGCCTCATTTGCCGGCTCACCTGGCAAAAGGCTCCAATGCTGCAGCATCTCTTTGAGCCGTTCTCTCGCCCTACTTAGCCTCGACATTACAGTGCCGGGTGGGCAATCCAACACCTGTGCGATCTCTTCGTAGCTCAGCTCTTCGAATTCGCGCAGCACGACGACTTCGCGATAGACGGCCGGTAACCCTTCGATTGCTTTCCGGACATCGGCTTGCCTGAGTTTGGCCAGATACAAGAACAGCGGATCCTTCGAAGATGTATCCACGAAGTCTCGCGCGCCGCCGTCTGGCTCGTCCATTTCCGCAACACGCCATTTGCCGAGACCGTCGCGGAGCTGGTTGAGGCGGATATTGCGCAAGATGGTGAAGAGCCAGCTTTTCAAATTGCTGTCGGGCCGGAGCCGCTCAAAGGCACTGATGGCGCGGAGATAGGTTTCCTGAACCAGGTCTTCGGCCTCCGCCCGATTGCGCGCCAGTGTCACGGCATAACCGTACAGTCCATCCAGATACTGTAATGCGCTCTCGCGAAAGTCCTGCTCCGTGGTGGGAGCGTTCCTGGTATTAGTGACGCTACGCGTCATAAACTCCTTGGAAGGTGGGCTCAATCTTCCTTCGCCCGCATTCGCCATTGACCTGGACGACATTCCCTTCCGGGTCCTTCATTTGATCGCTTTTTTCAAGCGACCGCCGCCTTCGATTCAAATTTGCCTTGTCTTGACGATGGCGACAATTACGTCAGGGGTAGTAAACATCGATGGGGAGAGGTGACGCAATAGGAATCAAACGATTACCCGCGAGGTAATTGCTGCGATTTGAAATCCGCTCCATATTGAAGACGTAGACGGACAGGATTAAACCTGACGCTACCAATCAATAGGAGAAATTAGATGTCGAACTATCCGATTCATACGATCGAATCCGCGCCAGAGCAGTCGAAGCCGGTGCTCGCACAGTTGCAGCAGGCATTTGGTGTCATTCCCAACATCGCCGAAGCAATTTCAAACTCGCCGAAACTCGCGAACGCCTTCCTCGCAGTATTTCAGCAGGTACACAGCAGTAGCCTTACTGAACAGGAAGTCCAGATCGTTCTTTTGACAGACGCAGTCGCGAACTCGTGCACGTATGCCGTCGCATTTCATACCGCGCTGGCACTCAAAGCGGGCGTGAACCCTGAAGAGACGGACGCGATTCGCGAGCGGCGCGCGCCACGGGATCTGCGATTTGCTGCGCTTTCCAATTTGGCGAAGACGCTTATTGAGAAGCGGGGACATTTGAGCGATCAGGAACGCGAAAGGTTCACTGGCGCGAGCTTTACGAAGGAACAAATCCTGGAAGTTATTACTGTGGTCGCAGCATCCACAATCACAAACTATGCTGGGAACGTAAGCAATCCGTCGCTAGAAGGTCAATTCCAGCAATATGCTTGGCAAGCCTAATAGCGGTGCTTTGCTTGCCACAGGAGGAGATCGGAATGGGAACACAATCTGTTTCCGCAGTTCCTCAGCTCGGAG
>JAFAUR010000744.1 GCA_019243205.1 Acidobacteriaceae bacterium
ATTCGAGAAAGAGTACTTCCGGAAAGATGGCAGCCGCGTGCGCGTATTGCTCGGCGGTGCGCTTTTCGAAGGAAGTGGGAACGAAGGTGTAGCGTTCAGTGTCGATTTGAGCGAACAAAAGCAGGCAGAGAGAGCTTTACGACGCAGCGAGGCCTTCCTCGCCGAAGGACAGCGTCTCGGTCAAATAGGCAGTTATTCCTGGCGTGTAGCGACGGACGAAATCACATGGTCAGAGCAGCTCTATCGCATCTACGAGTTTGAGATTGGCGTGCCGCTGACGCTCGATCTGATCCGCACCCGAGTGCATCCGGAAGATCTCACCCTGTACGAAAAAATGGTCGAACAGGCGCGAAACGGCGAAAACGACTTTGAATGGCACTACCGCTTGCTGATGCCTGACCACTCGATCAAGTATCTGCATGCAGTCGCTCGTGCGACCCGCGACCGGGATGGCCAACTGGAGTACATCGCGGCGATTCAGGATGTCACGCTGCGCCGCCTGTCGGAAGAGGCGCGCGACAAGGCCAGATCGGAACTTGCACACGTTGCCAGAGTGATGAGCCTCGGAACACTGGCGGCATCAATCGCCCACGAAATCAACCAGCCGCTGTCAGGCATTGTCACCAACGCCAGCACCTGTCAGCGGATGCTGGCCGCCGCGTCTCCCAATGTTGACGGCGCTCTTGAGACCGCGCGTCGAACGATTCGCGACGCCAACCGCGCTTCTGAGGTGATCACGCGGTTGCGCGCGCTCTTCAGCAGGAAAGAGACTGCGACTGAATCGGTCGATTTGAGTGAGGTCACACGCGAAGTGATTGCGCTTTCTTTAAGTGGGCTTCAGAGAAATCAGGTGGTTGTGCAGACAGAATTGGCCGAACACCTTCCACTCGTGATGGGCGATCGCGTCCAGCTTCAGCAGGTCATCCTGAATTTGCTGCGAAACGCCGCGGACGCAATGAGCACAATCGACGATCGGCCAAGAGAGTTGCTGGTTAGAACTGAACGAGCTGACGCGAAGCAGGTACAGCTAAGCGTGAAAGATGCGGGAATCGGTTTCGCACCTGAAGCTGCAGACCAAATGTTCGAAGGCTTCTACACGACCAAAGCCGATGGCATGGGAATCGGACTTTCCATCAGCCGATCCATCATTGAGACTCATCATGGACGTCTCTGGGCGACACAGAATGATGGGCCCGGATCTACTTTTTCGTTTGCGATTCCCTGTGCACTGGAACGTGAGGCTGATGGCGAATAATATAGGTCCACTGCCCACAATCGTGGGAGGAAGTAATACTAAAGCACAATAGCTGTCCCTCACCCAATGCCACATTCTTTTATCATGGGGTGCCCTAACGGGGGGAATAGGAACGAACGTCCGCTTCTATCGGTAGTTGATGATGATCAGTCGGTGCGCGAGTCACTGCCTGACTTAATTAGGGAATTCGGCTTTGCGGCTCAAGTCTTTTCGTCGGCAGAAGACTTTCTCTCATCCGGTTCAATCCAGGAGACTAGCTGTCTGATCCTCGACATTGACATGCCGGGCGTCAGTGGACCGGAACTTCAACAGGAGTTAAAGCGTCGCGGGCAGGAGATCCCGATCATATTCATCACCGGCCAAAGAGATGAGACTATTCGGGCTCTAATGCTCGAACAAGGCGCCGTTGGGTTTCTGTTCAAGCCATTCAGTGACGCAGATCTACTTGCAGCCATCAAGACGGCGCTAACGGCCTTTTGAGGTTCCACCCGGTTCATTTCTCGGGCGTAGAATCAATTTGGCGGAGGGGCATGGCTTGGAAATGAAGACTTTGCCAACGTCGACGGCTTTGCCCATCGTATTTATTGTTGACGACGATGTTTCTGTGCGCGAGTCGCTAGAACTCTGGGTCAGGAGTGAGGACTGGAGCGCGGAAACATTCGCATCGGCACAGGAATTTCTTAACCACCCAAGAACACTCGTCCCGAGCTGTCTTGTACTCGACCTTTCACTCCCGGACCTGAACGGTCTTGAACTGCAGAAGCACCTCGCCGTCGAACACATTGACATGCCGATCATCTTCATTACCGGTTATGGAGATGTACCGAAGTCGGTGCAAGCCATAAAAGCCGGTGCTCTCGAATTCTTGACCAAGCCACTCAATACCGACGCCCTGTTGAGCGCCATCCGAAACGCCCTCCTTCGAAGCCGTCTCGCCCTCGCTCAACACGCGGAGATGCGGGAACTTTGGGACCGTTACGCCTTACTTACTCCCAGAGAACAGCAGGTGATGGCATTAGTTGTCTCTGGACTACTGAATAAACAAGTTGGCGGCGAACTCGGAATCAGCGAGATTACCGTTAAAGCGCATCGTGGGCAGGTCATGCGAAAGTTGAAGGCCACTTCTCTTGCTGAGCTGGTTAAGATGGCTGGCCTGCTCGGACCTTTCGGAGCGATCGCATCTGAAGCGATCGCATC
>JAFAUR010000753.1 GCA_019243205.1 Acidobacteriaceae bacterium
GAACTCGTCTGCGCCGAAGCTCCCAGGGCTAAGAGATGATACAAGGCGATGATGGCAGCCCGGTGTACGGTTGCGGGTTTCACGTTATCTATGATCGTCTAACACGATCGAATCTTAATCAGCATCAACGGCAAGCGCACGTAACTCACCAACCTCGCTTTGCTGTGTAGGTAACCCGATTCCGGCAACGTCTGGTAAGACTACCTGTTTGCGCTTTACAGGCGGTACTTTTTCAGGCCTGCGTTAATCCGGCGCACTTTACTTGGTCCGCAAGCGGCCAGTCGAGTAGCGGGGGAGAACCTTCGGCTCGAAAACATGCTCCCGAGCGGCATGTTGGCCGGGATGAGATAGCATTCCGAGCACAAATGCAGCCGCTATTCGTCCCAGTTCCTGCCTCGGCCAATCAATGGTCGTCAGAAATGGACTGGGGTGATAGCTGCCCTCAACATTCCCGGCTCCCATCACTGAAATGTCTTCGGGTACCCGCAGCCCGGCCTCCCGGCACGCGCAAATGGCGCCAAGCGCGAGCGGGTCGTTCGCGGCAAAGATCGCAGTAGGTCTGGGCTTTCGCGCAACTAGCTCGACCGTGGTCCTGCGGCCGCCATCCGTCGTAAATGGTGCCCGGACGATCAGGTCCGCCGGAACCGAAAGGCCCTTGCTCTTCATGGCTTGCAGAAAACCCCGGCGGCGCAGGATGGCGGGACTGACCGTCGGCCCGGCGATATGCGCAATTCTCTTGTGACCCAAATCCGTGAGAAACTCGGCCGCAAGTCGCCCCGCTGCCAAGTCATCCAGGCGGACGGATGAAAACTCAGCGCCTGGGAAATATCGGTCAAAGAGCACAAATGGGACTTGCTCCGCCTTCAGAGCAGAGAACAGTTCGGGTGAGCGCATCGGCTGGACGGAAGCCACAATCAATCCGTCAATATGACCGCCCACCAGCGTCTGTATCTCGGCACGTTCTCGCTTAGGATCGCTGCGCGAATGACAGAGCAATAAGTCGTAATTGGCTTTGTCGAGAACCTCTTCGATGCCGGAGATACAATCGGCGAAGAACGAGTGAGCGATCTCCGGGATCACCACTCCGATCATGTACGATTGCCGCGTCACTAGGCTGCGGGCCCATCGATTGGGCCGGTAGCCGAGCATTTCCGCGCAGCGCGTAACCCTCTCGCGCATCTCGGAGCTGACTTCCGCTTTTCCCGTAAGCGCCCGCGAAACGGTCATGGCCGATATCCCAAGTTGGCGGGCGATGTCCGTGATCGTGGGCGAACTGGTTCGGGAGGTCTTCATGTCCTAGCTCTTGACAGGAGGTGCAGTCTGTTGCAACATTATGCCATTGCCGTTGATGTTAACGTTAACGGGTTAGGGGGTCAACGTGAAGACTTCGGACCGTAACGCCAGCCTGTTGCTGGCGACATGCGCAATTTTTCTTATTGTCTGCCGGGCTGCATACAGCCAAAGCGCAACAGGAGAAGTGAACGGAACCGTATCCGATAAGACCGGCGGAGTGGTTTCGGGCGCCACTCTAAAACTCACTAACTCCGCTACTGGTGTAACCGATCAAACGCAAACGAATGCCAGCGGCTACTACGTCTTTATAAATGTTCACCCCGGTTCTTACACCCTGAGTGTGGAAAGTACGGGCTTCAAGACCACGCAGTCCAGTTTTCAAATCTCAGTCAACCAGATACTGACGCAGAACATGACGATGGACATCGGTGCCGTGAATCAGACGGTCGAAGTCTCAGCCGAGGCGCCGCTGCTCCAACCGTCTTCGAGCAATCTGGGAACCGTCATCTCCGAACAGGCTGTCAAGGAACTGCCGCTGAATGGTCGTAATTTTACGCAGCTGATGTTCCTGACCCCAGGAGCAAACCCCATTTCGACCGCGCAAGGATCGAATTCGGTCGGCTACCAGGACGCAGGTGTGAGCGCTATCCCCAACACGCAGTTTTCCAAGCCGTCGCTGCACGGTCAGCAGAACCGTTCGGTCCTCTACTATCTCGACGGAATCATCAATACAGACTTTCGGGGCTCGATTTACGGTTTTCTGCCCATCATCGACGCCGTGCAGGAGTTCAAGGTCCAGTCCCACAATGAAAAAACCGAGTACGGCAATGTGGTTGGAGGTGTCGTAAATCTCGTCTCCAAATCAGGCACAAATCAATACCACGGCAGCGCTTGGGAATTTGTCCGGAATAACATCTTCGACGCACGCGATCCTTTCAAAGACTTCTGCAATGCCGCTCGCTGCGGTCCCAGTGTCCCGCCGAACACGCCCGCGTCGCCCGTTCCCTATCACCAGAACGAGTTTGGTGCCGCCGTAGGCGGTCCCATTTTCAAGAACAAAACGTTCTTCTACGCAGCATATGAAGGCTGGCGTTACAGTAAAGCTCCCTTGACGCTTTCTGTTGTTCCGACTGCACAAGAGCTGAGCGGAGACCTCTCTAACTCTATCTACAAACAAATCATCTACAACCCATACACGACGAATTGCACCACCTCCGGCGCAAACAACGTCTGCACGGTACAGCCTTTCGCAGGGCAGAAGATCCCCGCGCAATACATCTCTCCCGCGATGCAAAAATACTTGCCCGGTTATCTCGCTCAACCGAACTTGACCGGCTTTGCACAGGATAATTACGTTGAAACCCGCCCGCAAACCGACCAGAACAATAGCTGGCAACTACGCCTGGACCAGAACTTCAACGAGCGCAACACGATGTTCCTGCGCCTCTCGCAAATGTGGGTTACCGATGTGCAACCGGTCTCCGGCACGAATGAAACGACGCCCTCTACTTACCACGCTTACAATTTCGGGGGCGGCTACGACCACCTCTTTTCGCCGAATCTGATTCTGGATGTCCGGGCCGGCGCAATGTTGAAGCCCTATACGTTCAATCAGGCACAATCTTCAGCGGGTACGGCGCCCGCCGCCGCTGCCGGATTCAAGAACCTGGACCAGTACGGCGGCATGGTCGTCGATCTGGCCGCTCCTTATCTCACTAGCGACATCGGACAACGTGGCCTTTCTCCTCGCGGAAACCCTGGAGTGAATTGGGATGCGAGCCTGACCTGGATCAAGGGAAATCACAACATCAAAGGCGGCGCCCAGTTCATCTACGTGAACCGCCTGCAGAACAACCTGTTCCAGCAGTTCACGTTCGCTGACGCTCAGACGGCCAATGTCAACGCGAGTGGGAACGCGGTCGCCGGCACGGGCAACTCGCTGGCCTCGGCTCTGCTCGGAGTCTTGAGCACCTACACCGGACAGCTGCCGCAGTACGCAGAGGTGTTCTTCCGCTTTAATGTCTGGTCCGGCTACATCGAGGACGAATGGAAAGTGAAGCCGAACTTTACGCTCAACCTCGGACTTCGGTACGACTATCTGCCGCAGATTGTCCCGTTGAATAAGCGCCTGTCGAACGGCCTTAACCTCTTCTCGCAGCAATATCTGGTAGGCGCGTCTTCCGTTCCGGCTTGCACCACGCCGTTCTCGGATCCCTGCATACCAGGCGGCATCGGGAGTGTGCCGTTCAACTCGCATGTCGTATTCACGGGCCAACAAAGCGTGACGCCTCCCGCGGTTAGCGATAATTGGGGTCCGCGCATTGGCTTCGCCTGGCAGTTACGACCGAACACAGTGTTGCGCGGCGGTTATGGACTCTACTACGACACCGTATCCGCCCGCAGCCAGTATGCGCAAAATACCATAGAAGGTCCAACCTGGCCGTGGACGGTCGGGATCAATGCCCAGCAGACGAATGCCCCGGTCCGGGGCATCTGGCCGGGCGCTCCCGCCAACCCCCTGACGTTGATCACTGATCTCGAAGGAAACTTTCCAAACCCGACGGTGCAGCCCAGCCCATGGACTACCGCGGGTGGCGGTTACGCCAATTCGCCCGATTACAAAGACGCGCGTTCGCAGCAGTGGAACATCGACATACAGCACCAGATCGGAACCACCATGATGGTTTCGGCTGCTTACGTTGGGAGCAAGAACACACGCCTCGATTACACCGGGTACGCAAATGCCGCGCCGATTGCGAATCCGAAAGGTACGCCAACCTCAGTGATTGCGGCCGAGACGCTGATGCCCTTCATGGTCTCCAACTGGCATTATTCCCAGAGCATCGGAATTTCCAACTACCATGCGCTCGAAATGTCATTCCAGAAGCGATTCTCACAGGGACTACAGACCCTCGTTTCCTACACGTGGTCACGTTCCATGGACGACAGCAGCGGTTGGTTCGCAGCCGAACAGGGTGCTGGAACCGGAAGCTCTGTCGTCCAGAACTACTTCACGCCCAAGCAGAACTACGGACAATCCTCGTATAACATTCCGCAGCTCCTGGTTTGGAGCACGGTGTACGATCTTCCGTTCGGCCGTGGAAAGCGGGTGCTGCGGAGCGGTCCCTTGTCGTGGGTGCTCGGAAATTGGGAACTGAATTACGTATTCACCGCTCGCTCCGGGCAACCGTTCAATCTCGGAGTCAACGGCGATATCGCGAACATCACCGGGAACGGCAGCACCATCAGCGGATATGGTAGACCGAACCTGGTCGGTGATCCCTATGCTCCGTGTACCATTAACGGCGTAAGCGTGAAGACCGGATCGGAAGCCTGCTACATCAATCCCGCAGCCTTTGCCGTCCCGTCCGGACAGTTCGGAAGTCTCGGGCGCGATACTTTCCGCGACCAGCCCTTCTTCAACATGGATTTTTCCTTGGTCAAAAATATTCCGTTCACCGAGAGTCGCTCCATTCAGCTCCGGTTTGAATCGTTCAACACCTTCAATTTCCAGATACTCGGCACTCCCAACGTAACCATCGTCGGCAACACAGGCTTCGGCGTCGTGCAACAGATTGCCAGCACGCCGAGGCAACTGCAAATGGCAGCAAAGATCACGTTTTGATGAGGCGGTTCCTGTGTATTGGGTTTTGCTCCGTCTTGACGGTTGCGGCGCAAGTATACGTCTCTCCGAACGGATCTGACAGCAATCCGGGAACTCGGGCGCGTCCGGTTGCTTCACTCGAACGTGCTCGGGACCTTACACGTACCCTGAATCAGAACTCTTCAGGTGACATCTACATCTACCTGGCCGGCACCTTCCGATTGACGCGACCGCTTGCGCTCGAGCCGCGCGATTCAGGGCACAACGGCCACTCCATTATCTGGAGGGCTGTCGCAGGCGAAAGGCCGGTCATCTCCGGCGCTGTTCGGATTACAGGATGGAAGCTGCTAGACGCCTCCCGCAATCTATGGGCGGCCGCTGCGCCCACAACGCTTCCCAACACACGCCAGCTCTACGTCAACGGCATTCGTGCCCATCGCACCAGCGGCCGGCCTCCTGCTACACTGACGCAAACCGCATCCGGCTATCTCGCCGCCTCGCCCGAGATGGCGAGGTGGCACAATCCTTCTGACATCGAATTTGTGTACACCGGAGGAAACGCCGTCTGGTCTGAACCGTCTGTCGGCATCGGATCTTGGACCGAGCCCCGCTGCCCCGTTGCTTCCATCTCCGGAACATCGATCGCCATGGCCCAGCCGTGCTGGGATAATTCGACGAAACGCGTGATGCTCCCCAACGGCGCGCGGACGGCAAACTTGGTGGGTCCCATGAGCGTCGGTCAACAACCGGCGTATATCGAGAACGCCTACGAACTGCTCGGACGGCGCGGGGAGTGGTATTTCGATCGCACGGAAAAGGTGATCTATTACGTCCCGCGCCTAAACGAAAATATGCGAACGGCGGATGTCGAGGCCCCGGTACTCGAATCTCTCATATCAGCCGCGGGCACACCGGACGCTCCCGTCCAAAACATCGCATTTAAGGGAATCACTTTCTCGTACGCAACCTGGCTCGATCCCAGCACGAACGAGGGTTTCTCTGAGATACAGGCCAATTACCGGCTTACCGGTCGCGACGGTTATTCCAAGCAAGGCCTGTGCGATCTGGTGCCGGGAGGAACATGTCCTTACGGCAACTGGGCTAAATTACCCGGGAATCTATCCTTCCGCTTCGATAAGAACATCCGATTCAGCGACGACGTCTTCGTCCATCTGGGTGCTGCAGGCCTCGATCTCGGAGACGGTTCGCAATCGGACGCGGTCGAACGATGCATCTTCACCGATATCTCGGGCAACGGCATGGAACTCGGAGGCGTGGATGCTCCCGAAGCTCCGGCGGTCGAACAAACCGCGGACAACGTCATTCGGAACAACCACATCTTTTCCGTAGGCGCTGAGTACCGCGACGGAATCGCGATCGTGGTTGGGTACGCAAAGAACACGCTCATCGAGCACAATCAGTTGGATCACCTGCCCTACGCAGCAATCTCCATGGGGTGGGGAGGATGGCCGGACAAAATTGCCCGGCCCGGCATTACAAACTATTCCCAAGGCAATCGCGTCATCAATAATCTGATTTTCGATTTCATGCTCGTTCTCTCAGACGGGGGCGGAATTTATACACAAGGGTTAACCGGTCCCTCGCTCGAGAAAGGCGAATTAGTCGCCGGCAATGTCGTGCGCGATCAGTTCAGCACCGGCCATGGAATCTACACCGACAACGGCTCCTGCAACATTACAGTTCGCGGTAATTTGATCTTCAACACAAATTTCGATAACTGGGGCTCACGTCACAAGAACTACTACGACGGCCACAAAGGAGACACTTTCGACCCGCTCGCTATTATCGGCAATTATTGGCAGCAAGGCGATGCTGACTCATCCAGCGGGGAGGTGACGGTCCAAGGCAATGACCTCATCAGTGCATTAGCGGATGTTCCCAAAGAAGTAATCGACCATGCGGGCCTGCAGCCGTGCTGTGACGATCTTCTGAAAAACAACGTCCTACCCGCCTCCCCGCCGGAACCGCCCAGCCGCGTTGCCGCGGCCTGGAGCAAGCATTCCTTCGTTGTCACCTGGAGTCCACCGGTATCCACCGGCGGTCTTGCCGTCACTTCGTATTCGGTCGAATCGAATACGGGAATGCGAGCCAGTATATCGCCGGATGAATTCGCTCGCCGATCTTACATAAAACTGCCGGGCGCGACCGCGGGTCAGCGCTACACTTTTTCCGTAACGGCCACCAATCCCGCCGGAACCAGCATCCCTTCCCGGCCCTCGTTGCCGCTTGAGGTGACATCGGACCCTCCTTCCATGCCCGGCCCGCCTGCCACCGTCAACGCTCTTCCCGGTAAAGGCCGCGCCAGCATTCATTTCCAGGCGCCCGAAAGGCAGCCCGGAGCTCACTCCGAGGAGCCCATCATCGGATACTCGGTTGAAATCTCCCCCGGTGGTCGCAAGGTCCTTTTCGAAGGCAGGCGTGTAGTGGTCCTCGAAGGCCGGCACACAACCTTCGACGTAGTAGACGGACTGGAATCCGGCCGCACTTACACGTTCACGGTACGGGCAGTAACACCCGACGGCGAAGGTGCCCCCGCTACAACTAAACCAGTGGAGATTCCATAAGAAATTGAAGAAAGCAACTCTCGTTTTTCTCGCAATCCAAGTGGTCGCCAGGGCAGCAGACTTGACCGCCAACTGGGTGGTCCGCGATCCACTCCCGGATGGCACCGTTCGCCGCACTTATTTCGATCTGAAACAGGACGGGTCGCGCATCACTGGACACATTCGCGCGACTCAGTTTTACTACGAAATTACCGACAGTACGGGAGGGCCGGATGGGTTCACCATCACCGGGATCATGCACGATGGCAACACCGTTCGGAGTGTCAAATATGGGGGCAAGCTATCCGGCGACGAACTCGATCTGACGACGCGCCGCCGCCCCGACGCTCCACTCACACACCTTACTGCTCGTCGCGCCCCCGCCGGCGAAGGCGCCATGCCCGCGCGTCTTCCTGTTCCTGCGCTTCATCCGGTCAGATGGAATGGCCTTGCGAACACTCCCCCGATGGGTTGGAACAGTTGGAACAAATTCGCCTCGAAGGTAGATGACGCCGGAGTTCGCGCCGCGGCTGATGCCATCGCGTCGAACGGAATGAAACAGGCCGGATACCTCTACGTAAATATCGACGATACCTGGCAGGGCGAACGCGACGCGCAGGGAGATATCGAACCCAACAAGAAATTTCCCGATATGAAAGCCCTCGCCGATTATGTACACGGGAAGGGACTGAAACTGGGCATTTACTCCTCGCCCGGCCCCAACACGTGCGCGGGTTACGAAGGCAGTTATGGTCACGAAGAACAGGATGCTCGCAGTTACGCAGCTTGGGGAATCGATTATCTCAAGTACGACTGGTGCGGCGCCCGCAATATCTATAAAGACGACGAAATGCACGCCGTTTACCAGAAAATGGGCGATGCGCTTGCCTCGTCCGGACGCCCCATTGTGTACAGCCTCTGCCAGTACGGCCGAGCCGACGTGTGGACCTGGGGATCCGCGGTAGGCGGTAATCTCTGGCGAACGACGGGCGATATACGCGACAGCTGGGATTCGATGTCAAAGATCGGATTCAGTCAGAGCGATCTAGCGCGGTATGCCGGCCCGGGCCATTGGAACGATCCCGACATGCTTGAGGTCGGCAATGGCGGAATGACCGTGACCGAATACAAAACGCATATGAGTCTGTGGTCGCTTCTCGCGGCTCCGCTGCTGGCAGGAAATGACTTGGCCCACATGGAACCGGAAATTCTTCAGATCCTGCTCAATCGCGAAGTCATCGCCGTCGATCAGGACCCGGCGGGAAAGCAGGCCAGGCGTGCCTCGAAATCAGGTGATTCGGAGGTTTGGGTAAAAGAGCTCACCGACGGATCAAGCGCGGTAGGCTTATTCAATCGCGGAAACACGGAGGCCTTCATCGCATTCAAATGGACCGACTTGGGCCTGAACGGTGCGCCCGAGCACGTTCGAGATCTCTGGCTCCACCGAGACCTTCAAGTCTCCGGACCCGAGTATTCCGTCTCAGTCGCGGCCCACGGAGTCATTCTGTTGAAAGTCTCTAACGTCGGAAAGACTGACTGACCGAATTGGTCGATCGTGCCTGCCTACTCTGGTGACGTCCCAACCGGTGATGTACCTCACCGTTTTCCAAGCGTTGTTCCGAACGCCGCGGCGCAATGGCCAGCGCGGCTGGGGTTTACACTGAATCAATCATTTTTTTACCGTGCTGCATGACTCAATTTCGCTTCGAAAAGCGTATATACAAGTGAGAGCTTGAAAAATGATTACCACTCTTCAAGAAGCCGATCTCGCAGCGTGGTATGCGATTCCGGAACCCGTGGCAGAGGTATCAGCTGCCGTTGATTTTGAAGTAGAGGACGAGATCGGCGGACATCCTCACCAGGACGTCTCCCCCGTGTACTCAGAAATCCCATAAATCAAGAAAATTTACGCGGTATTTCTGATCCTGCTCCGCGCTGTCCCGAATGCGGGGCAACGAGCTGAGGATCATACGAGTATCCGGAGCACGCAATTTCTAAGGAAGCAGATCGCGAGCGAGGTAAAAACGCAAGCTCCTCCGTATGCGAAAAGGTAGCTGTAGATGCAATCGCACCCGGCCTGGTTGCTGACAGAGCCGCTGCGGCGTTAGCGCAGGCGCTGAGTTCGGATCCGCGCGCCAGAGCCGCTGGCAAACCGCCGTTCAGCTTCAGCAAAATTTCATCGCGGCATGGACGGATTTCAATCGGTATCGCCAACTGGCACAACAGCGAGTCCCCCGTTTGAAGCTGCGCAATCGCTTCCAGCGCAAAATCGATTGCTACATCCGCGTTCAATGTAAATGGCGTTGTCGTTTGTGAGCGAGCGAGGATCACGCCAAACAGAACACACATCAAACAGGCGCATGTGAGGCAGGAGTCTTTTCCGTATGCAATTCGCAACCGGAAACCGCGCCTTCTCTGCTCTGAACCGTAGCTCACTGCTGAAGTGGAAACTCGAAGTACAACATCTCCTGCCCGGTGCGCGCCTCGCGCATGCCGTTCAAGTACAGTTTGTCGCCCTTTTCCGGTTTCGCTTCGAAATAGAAGAATCCGCTTGCCGAGTCACCCGGAGGCAGCATCTTGGCGGCAAAGGCACGAGTCACGATTTCAGGCGATGACAACGGGTTCTTCTTCTTCGGCAAAGGCACCGGCGTCGGAATCGTATTCGGCCGCCGTGCTTTCGACCCCACATACATCACGTCCTCCGGGTTC
>JAFAUR010000768.1 GCA_019243205.1 Acidobacteriaceae bacterium
GGCCTGGAATTCTCGAGAAACATTCTTCGCGTGGATTGGCGGTCGGAGATTTAGATAATGACGGCTTGCTGGAAATCGCCATCAACAACCAAAACGAACCTCCATCACTGCTGAAGCAGGTCAGCCGTCCGCCCGGGAACTGGATTCTGATCCAGCTGATTGGCACCAAATCGAACCGTAGCGGGATCGGGGCGCAGGTTAAGCTCACCGCAGGTGGTCGGACACAAATCGATGAGGTCCGGAGCGGCGGCAGTTATCTGTCCCAGGGTGACTTGCGCCTCCACTTCGGAATCGGTGACGCGACAGCGGTAGACCGAATTGAAATCAGATGGCCGTCCGGTCTGCGCCAGGTCGTTACTGACCAGGCTTGCGACCGGACTCTGCAAATTCGGGAAGGAGCAGTAGAATTGAGGAACAACAAGGCTGTAAGTGCACGCTCGTATTAGTTCCTTCCTGGCCAAGAACCCAGGCCCGCGCGATATCGCGAGCGCAGTCTCATCAAGTCGCCGGGAGTTCCTGCGCGGGGTGACGGGTGCTGCGGCTGCTTCTACGCTTTTTGCTACGAGCGGGAAAATGCTCGCCTCGCCGCCTATGAACCGAAAGGTAGTTGTTGTCACTTTCGGAGGCGGAGCGAGAGACGAGGAAACCTTCATGCCCGACGGGCAGGAGAATATCCCTCTTCTCCTGCACGAATTGATTCCTCGGGCAACGGTTTTCACGCAAGTGGTGAATCGAGGTATTCTCGGCCACTACGTCGCGACTGCCAGTCTCGCCACCGGCGTTTACGAGACATTTAATAATTTCGCCGCTGTATCGCCGCAAAATCCGACAGTTTTCGAATACTTCCGAAAAGACTTGAACCGTCCGGCCTCGGATGCATGGGTCATTGCGCCGAGCAACGGCTTCAATCGGATTGGCGGCAGCGACAACCGCCTCTACGGATCTTCCTTGGGTGCTCGGGTTCTTCTTCCTAAACGGCTGCTAGCGGCGGCGCTCCCGCCAGGCGATTTGAAGCAGTACGATCACCTGCTTCGGGACAACTACGAAACTCCTTTGTATGCGCCCGATATTTCCGGCGACAGCATGCAGTTGCACGAGTTGGCCGAGATTCTCAGGCTCTCGGTAAGCGAGTTTTCGGTGCATGCACAAGCGGCAACCAGCCCGGACGAGCTCTCGGTCTATATTGCGCGCCAGGTTATGCGTCGCGTGGCGCCTGGCATGATTTGGATCACGTTGCATGACATCGATGTCGCGCATTCCGGGGCTTATTCCCTCTACATCGATGGAATTCGTAGATCAGACCGCCTGTGTGCGGAGCTTTGGAAAACCATCGAGAACGAACCGGAGTATGCAGGCAAGACGACGATGTTCATCTTGCCGGATTTCGGACGGGATTCCGATACGGATCCAGGCGGCAACGGCTTCCAACATCACCGGACCGGAGACGCACTCTCCCGCACGACTTGGATGATCGCGCTAGGCGCGGGCGCGCGGGAGAACACGGTCGTGGATCGGCCTGTCGAGTCGATAGACCTGGTGCCGACGATCGGTTCTGTGCTGGGATTCGACGCTAAATTCTGCAAGGGCAAAGCGCTTACGGAGCTGGCGTGATTGTATGCTCCCCGTAGACCTGAAAGCCGAGGATTTCCGGCAATATCCACCCGAGGCGCAAGCCCTCGCGGTTCGAAACCTCCAACTGCTTCGCTCGCTTCCTCTCGGCGTGCTGCCCCTGGTTCTGCGTGAGGTAATCGCCTACGATTGGCGCTTTCCCGCGGAACGAGACGATTTAGATCAGCAATTTCGATACCTCGCAAAGCTCACCCCTGCTGAGTTTGGCCGTGAGATGCAGCCCTTCGCCGCTTTAAGACTGTCACCCGACCTGGAACAGTTCGACTGGATTAACAAGCCCGAACAATTTTCTGAGAAGCTCAGCGCGCATCTTTGGGCAACACATCAGATGGACGCTTTCCGTCAAGCTTCCATCGATTACGTGCATCACCTGAATGTTGCTAGAGTCCAACCCACGCTCCCGATTCCCCGCGTGAGCCTGGTGGTAATCGGGAAAGGCGTCACGAATAACAATTACCCGGTTTTCCGGAAACTCCGGCCGCACGGAGTACAGTTCACGAACGTAGCGGCAGATGGGGGGCTGGCGACTCTTTTTGATTTCGTCCAGACCAGGGCAAAAGTGAGCCCCGTTCCTTTCGGCCATTGGTATATCGAAGGTGGCACGTCCGAAATCATCGATGGAAAGGTGGTTTCTATCTCTTACCGCGGTCTCGACTCCGTTCGAGCTACTCTTCTGCGCAAGATGGTTACGACGCTACAGACCGGCAGAGGACCCGAGGCCCTGCGCACAGAACTTGCCGCTATGCGTCCCTCCGAGGTAGGATTACCGGACAACGGGCCGCAAGGGATCCTGAGCCGTTTTCAGTTGAGTCTCTTGACCGAAGGATCGGGAACGCAGATCTTTAGCACGACGTTCGCCCAATGGGCCGCCCGAGAGTCGCTGCGGCGGGCACAGCCGGTCACATTACTGGTCCGCTTCGCACCGCGCCAGCGTGAATCGCTTCTAGCCCCCGTCAGCTTTTCCGACAGCTCTTCCCTGGATCCGCAGGGGTCCCTGATGGATGCCGATATGGCCGCCTACTACACGTGGATAAATCAAGCTCGTCTGTCGGGTGCGGACCAGTCCGGGTTCCTGGTCTGGTTCGAA
>JAFAUR010000830.1 GCA_019243205.1 Acidobacteriaceae bacterium
GCATCACATCGAGAATCACCAGGTCGAACATGCCCTCCAGCGCTCGTGCTAGGCCTTCGCTTCCAGTGTGAGCTTCGGTCAGGACGACGCCGTGTGCCGAAAGGAATTCATGGATCAACGCAGCCAGTTCTGCGTCATCGTCAATCAGCAATATCGAATGGTTGCTCAAATTAGCTTGCCAAACCGGCTAATCGCGCTCTATAGAGCCAATTCTCCTGAGAACTGCATGGTCTTCAAATTGAACCGTTTTTTGATCTCCAGCTGTCCCATCCGCATTCGAAATTCCACCTCTCCATCGCTCAGCGACAGCGGAAGCTGAGACCTGAGGAACCGGAAGAAATAGACGTCGGAATCGCCGATTCGTCGATAGTTCGAATCACTTGCCGTTTCAGCAGGATGACCTTTTATCCGAAGTGAGGCATTCTTGGCCAGGTCCGAGGGGACGACATCCGCTTCCTGAGGCGCCGGCAGACCGCTCACCGCTACTACATAGTGCTCTCGAGGCTTTTCCGCGTTCTCGATCTCGCCCTCGGTCAGAGTCGCCTCACCATGTCTGATGCGCAGCACCGCCAGACGCACCGGAGTTGCACTTGCCCAGATAATCGAAACCGGCGGATGGACCGATGGCGCGCCTGCGGATGGCGGAACGCCGGACGGAGTCGGTGGATTCGGTGTGTTGTGCGTCGCGCTGGGATCAGCGGGACCCGCGCTTCCCGGGTTCGCGGCGACCGTCATATTAGTACCTGTGGTGGTGCTGGACGGGTTCCCGAGAGATGCGGTCGGTGGCGCTGCTCCGTTCGCCCCCGGCTCAATCACCGTCATGGCCGGTCTCGCGCTCGCAGGGTACGGGATCTGCTTGGCCCATGGCGAGTCCGTCATAAGCGCCTCTGCGTCCTTGTCCGTCCAGTGCCGGAAATCCTTGTCCTGCCAGGGTGCCTCGGCAGAAAGTAAAAAGGCAGCCGCGATCGCTGCTGCAAAACCTAAGCGCCAAGATCTCACGAGTGGCCCTCTATCTGACGATCATTACATCAAATCGTGAAATTCGCTTCATTTTGCCGGAACCCCGGTAGTACGAAACCGGACACAGGAAAGCCACGTCCGCTGCGTCCTGGTGATCGTTCCCGCCTACCTCCGCGCGCCCCAATCAAAATTAACTAAACCGTTATAATCTAAAGAGTTTGGGATGTCTGCATTGAAGTCTCCGGTAGAAGTTCTATGGACGGCGCGTTACGATTACCAGCCGGACTGGAAGCTTCTCAAGCACGATCATGAGTACTTTCAATTGATCTGCTTCTTAAGTGGTTCAGGTCAGTTTGCGCTCGATCATCGCGATTATCCTCTGAGTCCTGGTGCGGTTTTTCTGATCAAGCCCAATGTCAGGCACGGGCTTACGCCTACGTCTCTCGTCAAGACACTTGACGTAAAGTTTCTGGTGAAGGACCGCGGCCTCCTCGATTCCTTGGCGAGCTCGGTCGAAATGGCCATTGAGAAAGACATGGCCATCGCCAATCTTCTCGAGCACATACGCCGCGAAGGCGAAGCAGGGGGCGTTCTCTATCGGCAGATGTGCGACGCGTTGCTCGTACAGATTCTGCTGCATTTTCTCCGCCTGCAAAACAGCCCGGCGCCGAAACCCATCAGCCTCGATACCGAAGGCGACTTTATCGCCGACCCGGTGACGCAAGCCGCGGTGGATTTTGTCAAGCAGCACTATTCGGAAGAGCTCGGACTCGGTGAGATTGCCAAAGCGGCGGGCAAGTCCGACCGCTATGTCCGTCGCCGCTTCGAAGAGTTTGTCGGCGTATCGCCTATGCGCTACTTGCTGCATTACCGAATCCGCAAGGCCCAGGAATTGATCCTGCACTCCGAGCATCCATTAAAGGAGATTGCGGACCTGGTCGGATTCAAGACCATTCACCATTTCGCCCGCGCGTTCCACGAAGTCTGCGGCGAAACCCCGGGCTCCTGGCGGCGGCGCTGCCATTCGGGTATTTGCAAGGACGTCTGCATCAATCCAGAGTTTTCCAATACTATTTGGACCGTACCCTCAGCCGGGCTGAAGGCGAGCTAAACGCACCGCAGTTCCGTTCCAGACAAAACATAGGTCCTGAGCAATAAAGACATTCGGAGTCTGTTCGCGTTACACCTGTATTGAACACGGCTTCCTGCCGAAGTTGCTTCCCCCATTTGAGGTATTTTTGATGTCTAATTTGTGTCGGCGACTGCCGTCCTTTGTACTGCTTCTGCTGTTCACCCTTCCCGCCGGTCGGCTCTACTCACAAACACTGTTTGGCCGCATCTCCGGTACCGTTCTCGACCCCACTGGCGCCGCCATTGCAGGCGCGCACGTCACCATCACCGATCTTGAAAAGCAGACCTCTCGCGTCGTCAGCACCGACGATAAAGGTTTCTATTCAGCCGAAAATCTACCCGTGGGGACCTATTCGGTCGCGGCTGATCAGTC
>JAFAUR010000835.1 GCA_019243205.1 Acidobacteriaceae bacterium
ATTTACACCGGCGAAGGAACTGCCCTTCGCGGGACATCCCACCGTTGGCACGGCCTTTGTGCTACTGCAAAAAGGAATCGTATCGAGCAGCTGCCACGAGTTCCTGCTCGAAGAAGAGTTCGGCCCGATACCGCTCCGAATTGAGGCGGGTACGCCGCCGCTGATCTGGTTGCGTACACCTGCGATCCACGAAGGGCGGTGCCTAGACGGCTCTCTCTGTGCGAGAGCGCTTGGACTGGAGCCGCACGACCTGCTTGCGGTGGAACCGCAGATGCTGAACGCCGGAAATCCGACGGTAGTGGTCGCCGTAAAGGATAAAGCGGCGGTTGATCGGGCGTGGCTTGATCTGATGGGCCTCAGGAGACTAAAGGACAGGGAGAGCGAGTCCTTTTGTGTCTTCGTCTTTACTCCTATCCCTGATGGCGCCTATTGCCGGATGTTCGCTCCTGAGTACGGCATCCCAGAAGATCCCGCGACTGGGAGCTCAACGGGACCTCTGGCTGTTTTCATGATGCGACGCGATCTGGTTTCAAGTGCGGCCGGCACACGGTTTGTAAGCGAACAGGGAACGAGGATGGGGCGTCGCAGCCTGCTGCACGTAGAAATCCACGGGGAAAACGGCACGGACGGAATTTACATCGGAGGTCAGGTCACACCGATCATCGAAGCCGTGATGACCCTAGGCTCTCGGTAACACGCTACTATCAACCATGAAGCTCAATCCTTTCCTCTTGGACGAATGGCTTGCGCAGAAGCACACTGCCGATCCATCGATTGAGTTTGATCTCGGATCGAGCACCGGTCCTATTTGGACTCTACGCGAGTTGCTTGAGCTAGGCGGAGACGTCGAAAGCTTGCTCGACACCAAACTCTTCTACGCACCATCTGCTGGTTCCGACGAACTGCGTGAAGCCGTTGCTCAATTGGAAGACACTCAACCCGAGTACGTGCTTGTCACAACCGGCGCAGCCGAAGCGCTGTTGATCTTGTTTCACGCCGCGGCGCAGCCAGGAGCGAACATTGTTCTGCCGCATCCAGGATTTCCAACGAACGAAGCTGTTGCAGAATCCCTTGGCCTGGAAATCCGTCCGTACAGCATAAGGCCAAAAAATGGTTTTGACATCGACCCACATGAAATCCAACGGCTCGTTGACGCAAACACCAAGTTAGTCCTTGTCAACTCACCTCACAACCCGACTGGTACCGTCGTGTCTGATGCGACGATGGAAGCCCTTCACGATTTTTGCGTCGCCCGAGGAGTTCAACTGGTCTCCGACGAGGTCTACCACCCCATCTATCACGCGTCTACCGTGCGGTCGGCCGCGCGTCTTCCGGGGGCAACGATCATCAGCGATTTCTCCAAGGCGCTCTGTCTCAGCGGTCTGAGAATCGGCTGGATGATTGAGCGTGACGCCGGCCGCCGCGATTGCTACCTGAACGCTCGCCGTTACTTTACGGTTTCGAGCTCGATAGTGGGGGAGAAACTCGCCACTTTGGCAGCAAGGCATGGCGAGGTCATCTACAAGAGAGCCCAGCGTATTGCGCAAACAAACCTCCGGCTACTCGATCGATTTTTTTCCGAGCATGCTGATGTATTTCAGTGGATTCGCCCGAGCGGCGGCATGACGGCTTTTCCTTGGCTCAAAACCGGAATTGATGCGCGTCCATTCTGTCGACTTGCCGCGAAGCGGGGAGTCCTGCTGGCTCCAGGCGATTGCTTCGGCTGCCCGGCGCATTTCCGTGTTGGCTTTGCCGCCAGTGGAGATCGGTTCCCTGAAGCCATCGACCGTCTCAGGGCTATTCTCGACGAAGTGATTCCATTACAGCAACACGAAGCTACGGTCGCAACCGGGTGCACAAATGCCCTGTACTCCTGAACGGGATACTTCCACTTATCCGAAAGTGCGTCATCAAAACGTGCTCGCAGATCCTCAACCTGCTTAGCGAGTCGATATCCTTGCCGATTCCACCACGATTTTCTAATCTAATATCGATTGTGCGCCGGACGAATAGGTTAACCTCTCTTCGTCCTGCAGAGGCGATGGTGGCGTTGGAATTTCGCCATACGACAAGTCAATCTCACGGTAGCCGACTTCCGTCAACTTGACTTCGGCGTGGGGTCAAAATATTCATGCAGCACTTGATAGAACTTGAGGAGTCCGCCGAGGCGTTCGTGACAGCGGATGCGGCCAGCATGTTGGGATGTTGACCGAACAAGGGAAGGGAAAAGCAGCTGATTACCTTTGCCTTGATGCGGACGTTCGAGATGATAATGCTCGATAAATTGAGTGACAGCTCGGCGCAAAGACGCTTCACCAAAGAGGATCAGCTTCGATAAACACTCGGTTTTGATGGAGCGTACCCAGCGTTCCGCGAACGCATTCAGATTGGACTGCGAGCTGGCAGGCTGAGAGGTTGAATGCCGGCCGACCGAAGCGTGTCTCGAAAGGAAGCGCAAAACTTGCTGTCGCGATCATGCAGAACGAAACGGATCGGGAGCAGAGCCCCGCGAGCCATCTGCACCATCCAGTCTTCCGTCGGATGCTGAGTGATTCCGACGAGCGTAACGGCGCGTCTCGAGGTGCACAAAGAACAGCACATAACAGGTTGCCAGCCCGCGCCAGGTGAGTACCTCACCGGTGAAGAACGCAATGCCTGCCAGTACCGCCATGTGGGAGCGGATAAAGTCCGTCCAGCTCATCTGTTGGCGACGCTTGGGAGCAGGAGCAATCCCAAAGCGGCGTCGTATGAGACCCACCGTCTGATCGGAGACCTCGAGGAGGTATTCATTCTGCAGCAGAGTTGCTGATTGACCATTCCGGTCACATACGCCAACAGGCGCGCCACTTGGGTCTTCTTCATCGAAACGCACTATCATACGTTCTTTTGTCTTCAGCATGTTGAGTTTTTTGACCGAACGGGGATCGACGATCGAGGACAACATCGTTCGGGCGTTGGCGAACTCAGACAAGATTCGCGCGGTATTCTCGAAGAACTCTCGCGACCGCGACTGGTGGCGCCTTGAGCGAGTCTTAGCAGAACAGGTAGAATCGAGACTCGGCGTGGCGGTGCTCGTCTACCTTTGTCTCGACGATTCATTGCTCCCGGCACATGATCCGACCCGACTAGCGATTCTGGCGAAAGGTAAGTCGCTGAAACAGGTTGCCGATGAGATACTTAACGCGGTCGCTGGTGTCGCCATAGCGCAGTGGCAATACCCTTACAATGAGAATGAGCCGTTGTGAAGACTCACAAAGCCGGCGGAAAACAAGTCCAAAGTCGGCTCCGGCCGATTCCTGTTAAACGGCCCAACTCGTCGGCCAAATTCCCATCGCGAAGGGGATTTCACACCAATCATCGCGCACCGTGCGGCGTACGGCGTTCAGATATCTTCTCACTTGTCGCCATGCTCGACATCTCTCTCGCGTTCATTTCTACTCGGTTTGAGAACGGTCATCGACCTGACAAAGGAGTTGGTATGCGTGCGCTGTGTCGCGCTGTCGCACTCGCCTTCGTTGTCCT
>JAFAUR010000931.1 GCA_019243205.1 Acidobacteriaceae bacterium
CTCGGTTACACCGGATCGCGGGGCGTTCATCTGCCTTACTTCACCAACGATTTCGATATGGTCCTTCCGACGTCGACACCGCAAGGTTACATCTGGCCAACAAACGGTACCCGGTTGAATCCGAATGTAGGGCAGATTTCGGGCACGATGTGGAACTCCGATTCAACCTTCCATGCTCTTGAGGTACAACTTACTCGGCGGTTCAGCAACGGACTGCAAGGGGGTGTTTCCTATGCGTGGGGCAAAATTATTGATGCCGGTTCCGCATCGGCATTCAGCGACAATTACACTAACAGTTCTCCCCGCCTCTTCTTCGATGAAGCTAACGGACGTGGACTCGCCGATTTTGATATCCGTCACAACTTCACGTTCAACTGGATTTATGAGATCCCAAGTGTCAAGTCTGGTCCACGGGCAGTGCGCTGGGCCGTGAATGGATGGCAGTGGGGGGGCATACTGCGCGTGGCTACGGGCCAACCATTCACGCCACGGATTACCGGTGATCCACTTGGTATGAAGGGTGATCAGTTCGATCGGCCAGACGTACTGACGGGACCTGGGTGCGCTGGCTCTCTGGTTAATCCGGGCAATCCTTCGCACTACATCAAAACGCAGTGCTTTTCGTTTCCTTCGCCGAGTAACCGTTTTGGCGATGCGGGACGCAATATCCTGACCGGTCCGGGACTTGTAAATCTGGACACGTCGCTGTTTCGGTACATCGGCAATCAAGAGAAATTCCATGCACAATTCCGGGCAGAGTTTTTCAACGTTCTAAACCACACGAACTTTTCATCGCCCGTGGTACCAACCAACAATACGAGCCTGTTTGGAGCTAATGGCGCCCCCATTTCTTCCGCCGGCGTTATAACGTCTACAGCGACGACGTCACGCCAGATACAGTTTGGACTGAAACTGATCTGGTAGACATGACTGCAATTGGCCGGTTGGACTGAAGCTTCGATCATGGTCCGGGGCGGGAAGCGGCAGCCGAACGGTAAACGTGGTGCCCCTCCCAAGCTGAATACCCACCGAAACCGATTCGCCGTGAGACTCCGCAGCCAGCTTGACGATCGAGTCTATGGCCGCTGCCTCCGTCAGTGCGCGTTCGAGCCTCTCCGACGCGATAAAACCTGTCGAACACACGATTCACAGATTCCGGTGGGATGCCAATCCCATTATCGGAAACCGTCCGACATTTCGGATGGCAGCCTACGAAGCGTTCGGAGCAGATCGCGTCTGTTTTGCGTGCCTAACGGCCGCACGACAGATTCTCTCGAGCAGACGAAGGTTGAAATCTTCCGGTCCTTTTTCGAAGGACTCGCACCCGTCATGCGTTGCATTTGTGACCAGCGCTACCACACCCACTGAGGCTTTACGCGCCTCAGCAAACGCGAAGAGAGATGCTGCCTGCATCTCGACCGCAAGCACGCCTTTACTGGCGTAGTGCTGAAGCTGTTCACGAGTTTCCCGGTAGGGAGCATCCGTTGTCCACACGCAGCCTTGCTTGATTGGCAAATCGAGATCGCAAAGCTCGGTCTCAAGTAATCCAACAATGCCGTCGGATATCTGTATCGTTTCGTCCGGAGGTAAATAGTGGTACGAGGTGCCCTCGTCGCGGATGGCACTCGTCGCAATGATGAGACTCGGAAGAGGTAGTGAGTCCAGCACTCTTCCTGCTGACGCTAGCCCGATCACGACCTCTGCGCCTGAAATGTGCAGTTGCTCCGCCACCAGTACCGCATACGGGCCGCCAATCGTGCGCGGGATAATTCCGCAATCATTCCCATCCACGTTGATCACATACATACTCGTGTGAAAACACGCCCAGTAAGTGCATTGGCTGACAAGCTTCTTCTCGATGAGCCAATCAGTGAGATCACCATCGAAGTCGAGCACGCAAACGGACGGAATCTTTTGGGAACCGATACCCCGTTCCGCCCGAACGGCGCGGACGAGCGCTTCGGGCGTAAATGCACTGGGCGACCAATAGGGATGCCTGAGTAGAGGAACCGATTCGGCCATAAAGCCATCATCAACTTTCAAGTGCGACGCCTGCGACACGGAACGATCATTTGACACGACCGTTTTAGAGATCACACGCTCTATTGATATTGCCGTGATTTAAAGCCATGATGTGGAAGGCACAAAAATCACCCAAGTTGTCGCTTCCCGTAACAACGTGAATCGATACGTCCGAGAAAGGTGGGCACCGTGGTTCCGCAAACTGGCACAAGCTCGGCAACGGGGATGAGCGCAAGCATCGCCCCGAACGTAGTCAATCAAACGGAAGCGGGAATTGGCCTGGCGGTGGTCCGAGTAACTATCGGCGCAATGCTCCTGTGGGTTTTCTTCGAGAATTTCGGAAAGGGTGCTTACACTCCTTCCGGTTACTCAGGCGTAATTAACTACTACATCAAAAACAGCCACTCGCCGGCCGTATGGAAGTGGTTCATGGGACTGGTGGCAAGTGCTGCCGTCGTCGCAGGCCCCATGCAGGCGCTGACTGAAATCGGGCTCGGAATTCTGCTCATCATCGGTTTGTTCACTCGTCCGGCCGCATTTATCGCTTTTCTGTTTCTCGGCAGTCTTTGGATTTCAGAGTTAGGGACCTCGTGGATTTGGGAACTGCTAGTTTCGGTACTCGCCTGCGTTGGGCTGAGTATTGGGCGCGCTGGGCGAACGTGGGGCCTTGACGCATGGTTGTCACGGCGGTCCCCACGTTCTCCTTGGTGGTGATCGGGCACACTACACGTGCGAGTTTCTGTTGTCAT
>JAFAUR010000959.1 GCA_019243205.1 Acidobacteriaceae bacterium
TTCAGAATGTGATCGAGAGGGCAGTCGTCCGATCAAAGGGTCCGGTGCTGCTGGTTGACGTCGCTGAACTCAGCACTGATAACAATGCAAAATGTACCCAGCACAATGACGGAAGCCTCGACGATATGCTGCACGAAGCGGAACGAACCCAGATCCTGCGCGCCCTTGAGCTGGCAAATGGGGTTGTATACGGTCCAAACGGAGCGGCCGCCCGTTTAAGGATGAAACGCTCAACGCTTCTAAACCGTATGCAGAGGCTCGGTATTCACAAGTCTCGGAACTTCAGTGCGTCTAATTACGCCGAAGTAAGTCGGGGCGCGTCATACGGCGCCAGGTAACCCACAATGCCGCTCTCGTCATCAGCAGAAATGTCCCCCAACAATGGACCGGATGCAGTGCCAGCCACAGCAGTTTGCGACCAATTGGCGAGGATAGTGAGCAGCCCGGTTTTCATTTCCTCCGCTCGGCTATGCCGGTTTCTCACGCACATCGTGAATCGGACAATGCTCGGCAGTACCGACGATCTGAAAGAGTTCTCGATCGCAATGGAGGTCTTCGACCGAACGTCTGATTACGATCCGAACATCGACGCAATTGTGAGGGTCGAGGCTCGCCGCCTCAGATCCAAGTTGAGGGCCTATTACGAGGAGGCGCCGGGCAGGAACGATCCCGTCCTGATCGGTCTGCGGCCGGGCAGTTACGTGCCGATCTTTCGCTGGTTGGAAAAACAGCCAGAAGATCAAAAAGAGGACGGCGCGGCAATTCGGTTGGGCACTGCTTCGGTTGCCGTTTTGCCATTCGTAAACATGAGTCCGGAGCCGAACCAGGAGTATTTCTGTGACGGGATGACCGAAGAGATCATCAACTCGCTCAGCCAGGTGGAGGGGTTGAAAGTGATCGCGCGAACGTCCGCGTTCCAGTTCAAAGGAATGTCTGTCGATGCGCGTGAAGTCGGCCGGCGTCTCGACGCGGATCTTCTGATTGAAGGAAGCGTCAGGAAGGCGGGTGACCAACTGCGGATCACTGCACAGGCAATTCAGACTGAATCTGGACACCACCTCTGGTCCGAAACATTCCGCCGTGAGCTGAAGGATGTCTTTGCAATTCAGGAAGAGCTTGCCCAATCTGTCGCCGGCCTGCTCCGTCTTCACATGTCAAGTACACGGACGACTGCGCGCCTCGCTCCGTAATCCCGAAGCGTACAGCGGGTAGTGACGAGCCAATTCCTGATTCATCGCCTTTCGTGTTTATCTTTCCAATGGTCAGCCAATCGAGTTCATGCTTCGGTTTCCCTTTGCTTGATAGCCGCTCCTCTAACGGGCTGTGCGCAAACAGAAGACTCGAGTATTCCCGCCCGTTCGGCAAGATACCGATGTACGTCCGATATGACGACTGAACCCTCACCGACTGCGGACGCGACACGCTTTACTGACCCGCTTCGGACATCTCCAACAGCATAGATTCCGGGCAGGTTTGTCGCATATGGCGTTTGTTCAAATGCTGCCGGGCCGCCTGTCTTGACGAATCCTTTCTCGTCCAGATTGATAAGCCGATTCAGCCACTGCGTATTTGGTTCAGCGCCAATCATCAGAAAAACACTGTCGATCCGCTTACATGTTTCTACTCCGCTGCGGCGATCCATCCAGGTGACTTCATTCAAATGGGAATCGCCCCCAAGACTCACAATCTCCGTTTCCGTCAGGACGGAGATTCTGGGAGAGGTCTCGATTCGTGAAAGCAAGTATTGCGACATGGTTTGGGCAAGCGTCCTTCCGCGAATCATGAGATAAACATGGGCGGCTCTGTGCGAAAGAAACAGAGCGGCTTGTCCAGCGGAATTACCGCCACCCACAACGACGACTTCGTTGTTGCCGCAGAATGCTGCTTCCATGGCAGTGGCGGCATAGTAAACACCTTGATTTTCAAACTTATCGAGATTCTGGACCTGCAGCTTTCTATACCTCGCCCCGGTCGCAACGATCAGTGATCGTCCGCAAAAACGAATG
>JAFAUR010001032.1 GCA_019243205.1 Acidobacteriaceae bacterium
ATCCCAAGGTCTACGTGTCGCCGCACAACGCCGCGATCAGCGATCACGACGCGATCAGCATCTTCATCGCGCGCCAGATCGAGCGCCTCGAGGCGGGCGGGAAGCTCGAGCACGTGGTGAGCCGCGAAAAGGGATATTGAGCGGCTATGCTCGACCGTGATTTCCGGGAAGTTTCCGGAGATGTTCATCGAGTCATCGTGGCTGGCGAGCTATCGGCCAATGATGATGATCGCGCCTAGCCGGCGCCGGTTGGTCGGGACATGTTTACATGTGACGCACATGCTTTTATGCTCTTCACATGTCAACCATGATCCAAATCCGTAATGTCCCTGACGCGTTGCATCGACGGCTCAAATCGCGTGCGGCGTTAGCGGACATGTCGTTGTCCGACTATCTTCTCAGCGAAATTCGTCAGGTGGCGGAACGGCCAACGCTCGACGAGTTGCGGGCGCGATTGCGCAGCCGCGCGGAAACCGCTCCTTCCCTTACGCCGGCCAAAGCAGTTCGGGCCGAGCGCGACCGCGCGTGATTGTTGTTGACGCCTCGGCTCTGCTCGAAGTCCTTCTTCGAACCCCGGCGGCGAAAGACGTGGAAGATCGGCTGTTCGCTCCCCGCCAAACGATGCATGTCCCGCACTTGCTTGACGTCGAGATCGCACAGGTGATCCGGCGCTATGCCGCGAAAGGCGACATCGACGTCGAACGCGGCCGGGCGGCCCTCGTTGACCTGGCGGACCTTCCGATGCGGCGATACCCACACGATTTTCTTTTGCCACGAATTTGGGATTTGCGGAACAATTTGACGGCCTATGACGCCGCCTATGTGGCGCTGGCCGAGGCTCTTGACGCCCCGCTGCTAACGCGCGACCGACGTTTGGCCACAGCCGCGGGCCATTGCGCACAAGTCGATTTACTATAGTCGCACCTTGGGCCGAGCTATGCGGTGAGCATGTCGTGCGGGTGGATACGCCAGAATGCCGCAGCGTAGAGTTGGCGGCGTCCGCCTAACCAACCCCACACGAGATCGAATTAAATGTGCTATTTTTGACGCGGCAGGATTGGCCCCAACAACGGCCCTTGAGATATTTGGCAAGAAGGCGCGCAACGGTTGTCTTCCCGACTCCGCCCTTGTCCCGCGCCGACGAGAATGAGAGCTGGGTTCATCTTATGGTCTGCTCCCGCGCTAGTCCGTGCGCCCGACTGGTTATTTGAATTCGCCCGCTACTGGGCGGCGGGGACCGCCTGCCGGATCGAGTTGCTCAGCTGCTCTGAGCCAATCGCTAGCGATACCGATAAGGGCTTTTCGATCTTCGTCGCCTGAGATGGTCGCCATTCGCAAAGCGCTGTTCGCGCGCTGGCGAAAGAGTTTCGCCTGTGTCACCTTACGCTTTGCCTCCGCCGAAGCCTTTCGCGTTGCTTTCGCGACCATGGCGGTCTCCTGGAAAGCCACCTCATTACGCCGCTGCCTTGAAATCGATGCCTCGGCAATGGAGCTACTTTCCGCCGAGGCCTCCTTAGTGTCCGCGCGGCCAATGTGCGGGAGGCGAGGCCACGGGCGGAGGGAAGCCTGGGCCAGAAGGGTAAAAATGTAACTAACGAGTGCGACGGCCGTGCGTGATATCGACCCTTTAATGTTATAAGCCGGTTGGCCGTCGGGGTCGGCAGGAGCCTGACGAATTCAGGGTGATCAGGTGACATCAGGTCGGTCTCAGCCGTGACCTGGCCAAGCGATACAAGGCACAACGCCAAAGCCGAACAGCGAGTGGTGCCGTTACTCGCGACTCACCGTGCCGAAAATCGTTCGCCCCGCCTCCCGCTCTCGTGCTGAACAGGTGACCGTTCGCCATCCCTTATTTTGTCGGGAATACATGGATGATCTTTCATTTCCTTGAGAACTTTCTCCCCGTGTGGTCCCGACGCGGGCAAAACCCGGCTGCCCAACGAGCACGTCCCCGCTTTGTATTTGCGATCCTGGAGCTGGAACGACAACGGATTTTTAGCGGGTTGGAAACGCTCATTGGTGGAGGCGCTGAAAAATGGTCTCGAATGCTCAAAGGGGGCGTACGGGACACAAAATCGTTGTCGGAGTCCTGGGGAGCAAAGTATCTATCATTGAATTCCCCACGCAATGAGAGAAACAGCAACGGCCACAAAACCTGCGTGGACGAAGATGCTTGCCCAATACATGTAAGGTCGGGTGCGCCGGACAATCCTGAAACGGGGGCCACCTCTTAGCGAGATGACACCACTGCGCAAAGTCTGGCGCAGCGGAATTCCGACCAAAAGGCCTAATCCGATCCCCGCGACGATTAGCCTCGCGTTCATTGCGGCCCCCTTCGTCCGGCCACTTGCTTATGGCGAGGCCTCATCGCCCCGTCGGCTCGCGGCATTTGCGTCGGCGCGGACGACGAGATCCGGCCATACATACTCGCTGATTTTTCGCGCGAGGAGGAGCGAGCCAATGAAAGGGGGCGCGACTGAAACTGCAACAACGATAAGCGGATCGAGACCAAGCGAGAAAAGATACATCACCATGGCATAACACGAGATCGCGAACAGGCTCATACCAATCGCGTGGATCAGCAACACTGTCTTGCGCTCCTCGGGCGACCACTCTGGAGACCATCGCGGCCGCACCATCCACCACGGATACATGCCCTATGCTGCGAGGGAGAAGCTTAGAGAAGCATTAAAGTCACAGGTTAAGTGTGGCGGACCGCAGCCTCTACGCGCCAAAATAACTGGTGATCAAACGCATCGCCTTTAGTCCCGCCCCTCTTTTGACTCCGGGCGTGCTGAACTCGATCGGTCGGTTAAAGCTCGAGATTCGGCGGCAAAGTAAAAGAATAAGACCGCGCTTAAGCCTCGCTTAACAGCTAACTCCTATCACGGTCCCCAGGCTCAATTCCGCGGCAGCATATGATGTCCAAGAACTTGATGGAAAAGATTCCTCGCATTCTGGAATCAAGGCTGCGCGACGTATTATCAAAAGATGAGCAGCCCATAATCAAGCTTAAGGGAGCATTTAAAGAAGCGCTCGTTTGCACGCCAAGCAGGGTGATCATCGCGAAAGCGGGATTTATGACGGGCTCCCCGTTTGGAACTAACGTACTCCAGCTTCCTTACTGCGACATCATAGCGGTTGAGGTCAAATTCGATCTCATTTCCGGATTTTTCGAACTTTCCTCGGGCGGAATTCAAATTGCGGCAATGAACTATTGGTCGCTGGACAAGCGCTCAAATCCGGCGAAGGCGCCAAATTGCATTTCCATTACGGGAAGTGAGATGGCGGACAAATTCACCTCGGCTTGCAGCATCATAATGGAGAATATTACCCGCAAAAAGGGCGGTACTGACGCGTCCGAACTGGAACTAAGCGCACTCGATAAAGTTGCCAGCATGTTTCAGAACGGTCTTCTAACTGGCGAGGAATTTCGGGCCGCGAAATCGAAGTTGTTGGTGTCGAATGGAGGCGAACAGAACTGTGGTGAGACGAAAGCAAACACGCCGTCATTCGAAGTGGATGACAGCTCTCTAAAGGAGACTTCTGTTTTGGAGAGCGCGGCGCAAAGAGTAGTATTTGAAAGAGGACCGCATCCAACTTTCGGGCGTCGCGGTCGATAGCGTTCCCTTGTGGGGTGCGGCACCGATCAAGTTTCTCGCGAGCTCCGATCCGCCTTCCTATAGCACAAGGAAATCCCTCACGGGCGGAAGCGTTTTAACCCAACCTGCAAGTTTTCGGATGCTAGGATGACGCAGTTCCTCCCGCCGCTTGGCAACGCGTGGATCAGCTTTTTATCAGCGCGGTCTTATCGGTCAGGGTTCGCGAATAGCTTTCGACACGAGGAAGTCATCGGTAATTGCCGGGGCGCTGCCGTCTCGTATCGATATCGCCGCCGCGCATGCCGCCTGGCTCGTGCAGACGGAGCTGCGCGAGCAGGTCGGCCCCGAGCCGCCGTCCGTCGCGCTGCTCGACGCCCGGTGAGCGAGGCCGAGCGCAGCCTCGCGAGATCAGCGCGGCCGAGCGTCGCCTCGAGGTCGAGATCAGAGAGCGACAGGAGGCCGTCGAGCGGGCCAAGTGGCGCGTCGATGACGCGCGCAGCGCCGTGCTGAGGCACCCGGCCCGGCGGCTGCTCGACCCTTCACGCCCGCCTGAGGGCCCAGCTGGAGCGCGTCGGCCGCCGCCTCCGCGAGCCGGGCGGCCGGTTATTTACCCCCCCGCAGCTGGCTTGCTGCTGTTTTCGATGCGCGCCGCGATCTTTTCATGGGCGAAATGGCGACACCTGTTCCCTCGGTCACAACCCTTCACTGGATTTTTGGGGACGACCGTTGACCGGGGTTGGCGTTCAGCGGGGCTTGGAACGCGCAGTGAGGCCCCACCGTTCAGCAAATGCCACCTGGAAGGACGCTAAGCTGACACCGAGCACGTCAACCCTGTCTTTGCACCGGTATCGACGCGCCTCATGATATTTCGTCAACGGTAAATACTCGTCGACCCAGGAACTACAGGTCCGCACGCTTTACCAAGGCTCCTCGCACCCCGCCTTGGAAAATCCTGAGTAAAGGACGACGCGTTCTGCTAAAAGCCGTGGCCAGCGCACATCTCGCTTGCCTCGTACTCGAAAAAGTCCTCGCCGAAAATCAGAGGGGCGAACAGGAATCTGAGAGGCACGATAAGATGAGGCGCGGTGAGCGCGACGGCGGAGGCTATCACGAGGCGGGGTGTGCCGTTATTGCCAGCGTTCTGGGTCTGCCCTGCGGCTCCGCAAGGATAGCTGCCGATGAGAACGGGGCTGCGCAGGAACTGTGCGACAAGCCTAAACGTTTTGTCGATCGGCGGTGAGTTTGTCGCACATAGTTCGAATTTGCTTTCTGAAGATCAGATGTTTTACTCGCGACGCGACTTTTTGGCCGTGGCATTCGGCGGTGCCCTGCTCGGTTCGTTACGCGCCCGCGCAGCAGCGGACTTCTTGGATGTGCGTATGCATATCGACGTGCACATGCATGTCATCGGACGCAGCCAAGAGCAGTTCGACCAGGCGGTCGCCCGGGCGGTTGGCGAAATGGACACTTATGGCATTGCTCAAGCTGTTGTTTTTCCACCGCCGATCCCAATTCTTGGGAGATTTGACTACCAGGACTACGCTCCTGCACTCCGCCGCCACCCGGGCCGCTTTGGATTTCTCGGAGGCGGTGGAACCCTTAACCCCATCATCCAAGCACATCGCGATCCCCAGACACTGACTAGCGCAGTCCGCCAAGCGTTCGCCGATCAAGCGACTCGCATGCTCGATGACGGCGCTGCTGGGTTTGGCGAAATGACTGCCTTGCACTTGTCTCTGGTGCCAAATCATCCGTTCGAACAAGTCTCAATCACCCATCCGTTATTCCTGTTGCTGACCGAGATCGCCGCCGAACACCAGGCTGTCATAGATCTGCACATGGACGCGGTGACCGGCACCTCGATGGCGACACCATCGAACCTGAAGGTGCCTCCGAATCCGCCAACCCTTCAGGGCAACATCGATGATTTCGAACGCCTCCTAGCGCACGACCGCGACGCGAAAATTGTTTGGGCACACGGCGGTTCAGACTTCACCGGCAATATGACCCCGGCGCTCATCGGCGACCTCATGGACCGGCATTCAAATCTGTTCATGAGCTTGCGCCCGCTCCCCTTGCGCGCAGTCAACAATCCGTTCGGTCTTCGTTTTTTCAACCTTATGCTCACGCCAGATGGCGTGGAACCAGCATGGCTGGAGCTGCTCACCAGGCATTCCGACCGCTTCACGATGGGCGCCGACACTTTTATGTTAGCTCCCTCAGTCGACCCAACACGCCCTGCCGTTACATTAAGCCGCGGCAACCAAGGCAGGCTCATCGCGGCAAGCATTTTGCTGTCGCGACTGCCAGCTTCGCTTGCGACCGAGATCGGGACGGAAAACGCGGTTCGGCTTTACCGACTGTAACGAGTCCACAAGCTTGCGGTTGCCAGTCTACCGTGAGTATCGCGGTCGCTTCAATAAGCGGCAGCCGAAGAACTTCAGCCACTCAGCTTGTCGACGAACGTATTTGGTATGTGCCCTGGCATGGGGTACCAATAGCCGAATAGGTTCCGTGCCCGTTTTTACCTTTTATCGCCCCCTGCGATTCAACCACGATATTCTGGTTCAAAGGCGACCGATTTGAAAAACGAAAGTTTCCATCTTTGTCGATGCTTCCGATAATCCGGCCATCAGTCGTAGCTATAGTCCCGTTCGAAATTGTTCTTTGAAATGTCATGGATTTTATCGGGCAATACTCTCCTCCCGCGAGTTGAAACTGCCAAATGCCGTCAAATGCCGTACCAGCGCCATTGGGAGCCACGCTCACGGCCGATCCTGCGAAGGTAATGGGTGTGTTGCGGTCGACTGGAATGCCGCGATACCCGTGCTCCGATTCCAAGGAGCAGGATGACTCCCGCAACCCCTGCGGCCAGCAATCGCCGGTCGAATGTTGTCGCGCGCCTCGCCAAGGTGCTCGAGGTCAGATGAAGGCGGGAACTGGTTCGGGGATGTTCTTCACTCGTTGCGGTCCAATATCCTCAAAGTCGTGGGAAAGCTTGTTCTTGACCAGGGAAAAGACGCTTCCAGAGATGCAGATGTTGCCCGGCGCAGCGATGGCCTCAAGTCGCGCGGCACCCCATCGCCATACAGATTTTCCCGATCCACCAGAACGTCACCGACATTTATGCCGATGCGAAATTCCATGCGGCGTTCCTCGGGCAGCTGAGCATTGCGAACGCGCAACTCGTCCTGAATTGTAATCGCACACCGAACGGCCTCTACGGCGGAGCCAAATTCGGCGAGAACACTGTCGCCAGCAGTGTTGAAGATGCGGCCCTCATGGCGCGCGATCAGGCCATCAATTACGTTCCGATGGGCCTTCAGCGTGCGCAACGTAGAATCCTCGTCCTTAGCCATAAGCCGGCTATAGCCGAACACGTCAGCCGCGAGGATCACAGCAATGCGACGTTGCTGGCCTTCGGCCATGCAGTGGCACCCGATTGTTATGGCCGATCAAGCGGTCGCCTCGGCATGCGCATCGAACCTCGGAACGGAAATCACTCCCGCAGGTCAGAACGCGAGCCCTCACAAGCGAAACACCCCCAGAATACCTTGCAAATGATCTTTTGCATATCTTAGGATGACCACCTCTGGGATATTCATGGAGGATTTCATGAAGAGAACAATGGTGCTGCTCCCATTACTATTCGCGCTGGGCACTCCGGCAGGCGCTGCGATGAAGCCGACCCCCGAGATGCGCCGGTATTGCGGGCCAGACTCCCGGAAGCTTTGTGCCTCCGTCATTAACAACACGGCGAAGCGACAGGCGTGCATGCGCGCCCATTGGAAGGATGTTTCCGAGGAGTGCAAAAAGGCCGTCGCCGAGGCGCGCAAGAAGAGCTGAGAAATTTGCGCGACGATTGTTATAGGCGCGGCGGCGGCGTCCCGCATAGGTGACCGTAATCTACAAACGATGTGCTTCTGCGCCGCTCTCAGGGACGGGCGATTTGGCCACGCTCAACATGGACTTGATATGAGTTTTCGTCTTTACGCAGAAGCCGGAGCGTAATCGAGTTTTCCTGGTCCACGAAGACCTTGTTTCCGTTGGTGTCAAAGGCTGCGCCGTCCAGGTGGGGGCACCGAAGGATTGGCGTTCACCAGCCGGACTGGTGCACGACCGAACCGCGGTTCCGCGACTTCGTCATCCGCCCGCATGATCAGCACGCCCGCCGCAGGCAAATTGCGGTCCTGGCCGACTTTTTCTCGATTCTCCACGAGGTAATACGTCGTGGGTCCGAGCGGCAGACGAATTGCCAACGTGGTAGAAGACCGTCCTCGAGCGCCCCAAGCCTTATATCGGCGGTTTCACCAGGATTGACGGTACGGACCTTGGCCTCGTCGAGCCAGCCAAGCCGCAACTTTGTCCAAGAGGTGATGCCCGGGGCGCCCGGCAGTTGCCGGCACATGCCGCACGACACCGGGTCCCACGCTCCCATGTTGAACTGGGCTTGCATCAGCGCGCCGAGTGCGGCGGGCCCGACCTCAACGTTGGAGGCTGACGCCGTGTCCTGGTCGTACATGTTGGGCAGCACGCGGCGGCCATTTTTCACACCACCCAGGATGTGCGCCATGTCAATGAAGACCTTGCCCAGCTGCGGGCTCAGCGCATGGGATGGCGATGCCTCCGTTGATTTTGCGGCCGGACGGAGTGACGACGGAATTGAGATCCCAACCGAGCAGGCCGGGATAGGCGGTGAGTCCCTGGTTGCCCCATTCCATGGCGTTGGCGGCAAGCGCGAACATCACGAAATCGTATTTGGAAAGGTCGTAATCTCGCTCGGCTAGGTGTTGGGGCCCGCGTAAGGTGCGGGTCCACATGAGGAGAAAAAGGTTGCAAATCGGCCCGAGCACTACCACCGGGTTTGGCCAGCGAATTTGGGATCAAACCATCGGTTGCGGGCGGGATAGCGCGCTGAGAAAGGCCGCCTTCCTGGTCATGGCTCTATTCAGCTTTACGTTGAATGCGCGCGGAGAGACGGCTTGCCATAACATACTGCATCCCCTCGTCGTTCAGGTCGGATTTCCCGATGTTCGGCGTGCGCCTCCGCGCGAGCTTGTTGAGCAGCGATTTCTAAATGGGCCCGACCACTATATTCGCGAGATGTCCTACGGGCGGGTGTGCTTATCCGGGACGATCACTGGCAGACGATACATACTGCCCGGACCGATCGCCCATTATTGGGTTCCATGGCAAAACCTCCAGGTGGACAAAAGCAAGCTTCGTCGGCTAGTGAACGATACACTCAGTCTAGCCGAGCGAGATTACGACCTTTCCAAATACGATTTCGTGATGTTCGTTCTTAGCGCCAATGCCATGGAATGGGGGAATCAGGGTCTCACCGCCTATCCCGGCCTGCTCGGCTGGGATGTTAGCTCGCTCCTGACTCCATCCGGCCACAAAATCAACGGAGGCATAGCCATTTACGCGCTGAGCGCGCAAGTCGGCAAGGTATTTATTGACCTCGCGCACGTCATCGGTGGCGTGAAAGATGGCCGCCGCGTCATGCCCAACCTGTACGACCAGGATACGGCATCCGCGTCAAACGTTGAGATTGGCGCCGCCACACTCGGCGCGCTGATGCAGTCCCAGTTCAACATGGGAGCGTGGGACCCAATGTCGTGCGGTATGTGTCGGCAATTGCCGGGTGCCCCGGGCATCACCTCTTGGACAAGGTTGCGGCTAGGCTGGCTCGACCAGGCCAAAGTCCGTACGGTCAATCCTGGTGAAACCGCCGACATCACACTTGGTGCGCTCGAGGAAGGATCTTCTTCCACGCTGGCCATTCGTCTGCCGCTCGGATTGGCTACGTATTATCTCGTTGAAAATCGACAGAAAATCGGGCAGGACGGCAATTTGCCTACGGCTGGCGTGCTGATCATGCGGGCGGATGACGAAGTCGCAGAGTCGCGGTTCGGTCGTGCGCCAGTACGGCTCGCGAACGCCAATCCTTCGGTGCCCCACCTAGACGGCGCAGCCTTCGATACCGACGGAAACAACGTCTTCGTAGATCAGGAAAATTCAATTACGCTCCGGCTTGTCCGTAAAGTCGGAAACTCGTACCAGGTGCATATTGAGCGCGGCCAAAACCCCGCTCGCTGAGAAGCAGCGCAGAAGCACACCTTCGCAGATTGAGGTGATGCCCCCTTTTCTGCGAGATGGGCAAGCGCCTGTCGATAGAAGCAGAGATCGTGCATACCAACCATCGCGCGGCGCGGCGCGACACGAGGCGGAGTGCGTAGCAGTCGCAGGGCCTGCAAGAAGCCTCGGGCGCGGTATTCTCAGCTTTTCTTACGCGCCTCGGCGACAGCTTTTTTGCACTCGTCGGATACCTCACTCCAATGGGCGCGCATGCACGCCTGCCGCTTGGCCGCGTCCTGCATGACCGAGGCACAAAGCTTCTGTGCGTCAGGCCTGCAATACCGCCGCATCTCGGGGGTCGGCTACACCGGAGCGCCTGCTGGAGTGCCCAACGCGAATATCAATGGGAGCAGCACCATCGTTCTCTTCATGAGAGTCCTCCGTGAACGAACATCCCAGAGGTCATCCTAAGATATGCAAAATATATTTTTCAAGGTATTTTGGCTCGTTTCGATTGTGGAAGGCTCGCCTTCTGGACCTGCGGGTGTGCTCTGGAGGGGCCCGCGTTCCTGAGGTTCGAGGGGCACGCCGAAGGCGGCCCAGTTAATCGATCATCGTAATCGGGTGCCACAGCATGGTCGAAGGCAGTCAGCAACGTCGCATTGCTGTGATCCTCGCGGCTGACGTGTTCGGCTACAGCCGACTTATGGCCAAGGACGAGGATGCGACATTGCGCACGCTGAAAGCGCATCGGTCTGTGATTGACCGCCTTATCACGCGCCATGAGGGCCGCATCTTCAACACTGCTGGCGACAGCGTTCTCGCCGAATTTGACTCCGCCGTAGAGGCCGTTCGCTGTGCGATTACAATCCAGGACGAGTTGCGAGTGCGTAATGCTCAAATCGCCGAGGAGCGTCGCATGGAATTTCGCATCGGCATAAATGTCGGCGACGTTCTGGTAGATCGTGAAAATCTGTATGGCGATGGCGTTAACATTGCCGCGAGACTTGAAGCCATCGCTGCACCGGGCAACATCTGCATCTCTGGAAGCGTCTTTTCCCTGGTCAAGAACAAGCTTTCCCATCACTTTGAGGATATGGGACCACAATTGGTAAAGAATATCCCGGAACCAGTTCCCGCATACCGTCTGACCTCGAGCACCTCTGAAACGCGCGCGGCAAGAGTCGATAAGCGATTGCTGGCCGGAGGGGCTGCCGGAATCATCCTGCTCGTCGGAGTCGGAGGATGGGCTTTCAGGACCTTTCAGTCGACCGAAACTTCTCAAGCACTGGTTGTGAAAGCGGCTCCAAATGGCGCTGGTAAGGAATTTGACGGCATTTGGCAGTTTCAACTCGCGGGAGGAGAGTATTGCCCGATAAAATCCATGACATTTCAAAGAAGAATATTGAACGGGACTATAGCTAGTATTGATGGCCAGATTATCGGAACGATCGACAAAGATGGAAACTTTCGTTTTTCAAATCGGTCGCCTTTGAACCAGAATATCATGGTTGAATCGCAGGGGGCCATAAAAGGTGAAAACGGGCAAGGAAGCTACTCTGCTATTGGCACACCATGCCGAGGCACCTACCAAATACATTTGGTCGACAAGCTGAGTGGCTGAAAAGCGAACTTGGATTTAACATATGTCGCAAACGATGGCTTACGGGAGCGGCGCCCGTTGCAAGGAAGCGCGCTCGCGTACCCATGCGCGGCCTGCGGTATCTCTGTTCGCCCTCCGCGCGGTGGGTATCCTCCAACGTGGGCAGCGCGATTCAGAATATCTGATTAGTGGCTTGTAGAGCTGCTTGCAGCAGCCGAGAAACGCTTGGCTTACCATCCGATGAGATTGGGGCCGCGCACGCGCACATAATTCCAATTAGGATTGTTAGAAGGCAGCATCTCCAGCAACGTGTCGGGACCAAGCTTGACGATGCGAACGCCGAGACCATTCGGTGCTGAGCGTAGCGCGAGAAAGTTGTCCCCGATGGGTTGAGGCGTCTGCGGCATCGGAGGTATGCTTCGCGTCACGGACGAGGCGTTGGCATAGGATCGGCGAACGAGGTGCTCGTCATGAGGTTGATGATCGACAGTTGTCCTCGACCGGAGTCCCCCGAGACCGCGTCGGGGTGAAGGGACTTCGGCGAAGGGCTTGGTGGATTCGCAAAGTCAGTCGGTCGGGAGGGTTTCGGCCGCTGAATACGCCGGGCTCTCGTCGTTCAGCGATCTCTTCGGCATCCGAACTCATGCAAGCGCCACCCGACTGTTCGGGGGCTGATCACGATCTCCTGAAAGATGAAGCGTCAGGAAGAAGTCACGAAGAACGCTTGAGCATCAGGGGTGTTGTGTCCGCCGATACATAGGGTTCGGCGGCTCCTCCACGCCCTCCAGAAGGCCAGACACTCAGCCACATCTGCTTGGCTCGATGTAGGTGATACCGTAAGCCTTCCACGCCCATCTTCTCAGCGCTCGAAAGTAGTCTCAGAGGACCTCGGAACAGGTTCCAGCGTCGTTCCGAGCGTCTGATCTGGAGGGGTGTTCTCAAGCCCCTGTAGTTTGCTAAGAACCCCACGACGCGCCGCAAGACAAATGCTGGCGAACCAATCGCGAGATAGTCGCCGACGGAGTGCTTTCGGGCGGATATGAATTCAGTCTAGACGGCCATTGTTTTGCACGCATCGATTGACGTCTGCGTTCCTGCCAGGGTGACACTGAACGCCACCACAGAATTTCTCGCGGACCATGCGGGCGCACATGGCTCTCATTTGAATCCCGGTATTGAGTGTCCCATGCCCTCCCCCTCCGCCTGCCGCGTTACACGCTGATATAGCTGCACCGGATGCCAGCGCAGCGGCAAGAGAAATTAAAAAATACTTGCGCGCGTTCGTCCCTCCACCGTTCTTCCCAGTCTCCAAAGAATATTGTTGTTGTCGCACCAGCATTTGAAAACCTTCGTTGTAAGTCAATCGAATTCGCGAGCACGAGCGCAGGTTACCCATCTGAATTCCCTGCTCACTGATGCTGCGCCGCAAGGAGCTGTCCTTTCGATTCAAGGATCGCTACGCGGCGGCGCGCTCGGTGTCCTTCGGCGACAAGACCCAGGCATTCCGATGAGCAATGAACCCAAGGGCGATGACGAGAACGGCACTGGCCTCGGCAAGCTCGCCAGGATACGCAATGAAATTAATCCGACTGCGCCCGTTGCGCTTCATCAAATCGTGCCGCCTGAGACGGTAGAAGAGAAGCCTTCGGAGCCGGAAGCGCCGACTGATCCGAACCTACCCGAAGCAGAATGAAGCAGGCGACCGAAATCCAAGTCGAGGACATGATCACCGTGCTGATGCGCCGTGAGGACCCGGATATCAAGCGCATCGGGGTGCAGGAAGCCAGGGATGGTGGCAGTGCAACCGGGACCCGGCCCCGAATTGCTGAACCTCTCGCAAGGTGGCCGTCCTCTTGCCGGTTCGCTTCAACCATTCCAGAAGGAGATGCGCGTCTCGCAGCTTGCGGCTGAGTCGCGCCGTCTTTGCGAGCCGAAGGGCTTCATTCAGATGCCAAGTGACAAGCTCCAATGCACCCTTCATGAGACGTGCCTGGATTTCGTCGGCAGCCGGATCCTCGACGATAGTGAGCACGCCAGCGAGCCGAGCGGCCACAGGGGCGAACGGACGAAAACAATGATCTGGCGGAGGGAGCGGGATTCGAACCCGCGATACGGTTTCCCGTATACACACTTTCCAGGCGTGCGCCTTCAACCACTCGGCCACCCCTCCACAGGGCGGATCGTCATATAGCGTCAGTGCATCTGCATGCAACAGCGCCGGGGCGCGGGAACGCGGCGAGGGGCGGGACTACTTATGCGATCATGGCGTCGATGCGCGGCGGCTGAATGGCGCCGCTACATGCAAATCACGGGACGCGATAGAATGGATCGGGAAGCAGGAACGTCTTCTGCGCGTGACCGCCTGCCAAGTCCGAAGGCTGATCACCGATATTCGCGATGATCGTATAGCCCATCGCCTCGATTTGCGATCTGATCGGAGCCTTGAAATCGGCGGCGGATGCGAAGTGCGAACCGTCGCGCACCATGTAGAGTTTCGCGTAACCGCGAAAACCGGCAGTAGCGAGGTTGCGCTCCGTCGCCGCGCGTTGCGATTCCGGACGGCCGGTGATGAAGAATACGGTGATCCCCGATTTTCTCGCCAAACGGAAGAGCTCGAGCGTCGGCTTGATCGGAGGATCGCGCCCAAGCTGATCCCATGCCGCCCATCCGCAAGGAGCACCAGACCTCAGATTGCAAGGTCCGCGTATGGGGCGGCCGAAATCGTCAAGCTTGATGATCTCCCAATTGGACAGTACGGTCTCGTCGATGTCAGCGACCAGGGCGGGGCGGTCGACCTTGTCGGCCTGTGACGCGATCCAGGCTTTGGCCTCCCCCGCAACCGCCGCGAGATCGCGTTCATAAGCACCTGAATCATGGTAGGCGAGCGCTGCCCGACCCGCATCACCAACATTGGGAGGCTGCGATCCCTGCACGACCGAATCGCTTTGGTTGAGCAGACCGGCCGGGACGGAAGCACAGGCAGAGAGCAGAAGGAGAACGGCTCCCGCCGAGTGCGCCTTCACGTTTTTCCAGGCGCTCGAATAGGTCCTCATCCTGGTGGTGCCCCGTATCCCCGTGATGAAAAGCGAAGCCAGGCACCCTGCAACGCGTGCCGTCGCGGCCTCATCTGCCGCGCGAGGGATGCCACTCGATGATGCGGACCGGTGTCGGGTTCCAGCCGCTGCACGGGTTGAACTGCTGCGGGCAATTCGAGATCACGACCAGCACGTCCCTCTCGGCGCGCAGATCGACATAGTCCCCAGGCTCGCTCAAGCCGTCGACGATCTCTGTCGAGCCGTCGGCGCGGACCGGCACATTCATGAAAAAATTGATGTTGGCGGGGATGTCGCGCGGGTCCATGCCATGTGCGCGCAGAGCGGTGGTGAAGTTGTTGCGGCAACTCGGCGTGCCATTGATGCCGTAGCGCATGTGGTTGACTTCAGTGCTGCAGCAACCGCCGATCGTGTCATGGTGGCCGACCGTGTCCTCGACGACGGTCATCAAGACCTCGCCGAGATCGGAAACCAGCTTGAACCCTTTGCCGACATAGACGGAGCGGTTGATCTTGATGGTATTGGCGGCGTTGTAGCGGTTTTCGTGGTTTGCCGCGTCATAGACGAGGAAATCGACCGCCTGCTGGCCTTCGAGATCGATGATGCGCAAGTGATCCCCCTTGGCGAGCTTGCAGCTGAAGGGCCGGCTCGACGACGCGATCGGAAAGGGTCGTGCCCGGAAACTGCAGTGCCTTGCCGAGCTTCTGGGCGCCGACCCGCGCCTTCGCCTCCGCGGCGCGCTTCAATGATTTTTCGCGCTCTTTCGCCGCGAGCGCGCGGGCATGTGCGGCACGCTCCTCGTCCTTGACGTGATCGCCTTCCATAAGAATCCCGGCCATGAGCGCCTCGCTTCAAGAGATGTGCCGATCATTCAATCGCGCGCGACCGGGACTTGCAACCACATTCGCCGTATCAGCGAGCTTTCGATGGGTAATCGGCGCACTTTTACAGTATAAAAAGCGCTCGACAGGGCTTGCGACAGTGGAGAGGGGGCAAAGGCCTCGATGGCCCGGCTGATCCTCGGAAAACATCCGGCGAGCGCGAAGCGGGACCGGGCCCGCTTTTGGAGAAAATTCGGCACCGTGCTCCAAACGAAATGCATCGCGCCGGAAACGGAGCTTTGCGCGCCGAATACCCGATCATCCGCGCTGCACTGCCTTCTCGATCCGCCGATCAGGCATGAGCCATAGAAGAGCGACGAAGACGAATATCGCATCCGCGATCCAGGTGCTGACGAACGCGAGTGCGATGGCGGCGAGATAGAGCAGGGGCGAGATCTTGCCTTTGAAGTCGGAGCCGAGCACGCTCGCCAAACGAGCGTTCTCGCCGCTTTCTTCCCGGACAAGTGTTACCTTGAGAACGAGCCAAGCAACCGCGGGCATGAAGAGGGACAAGCCGTAGATTGCCGCCGGGATCGGGGCTGATGGATGCTCGCCGAGCCAGCTCGTCGTGAACGGGATGAGCGAGAGCCAGAACAGCAGATGCAGATTCGCCCACATCACCGTGCCGTTGACGCGCTGAACCATCGCGAACAAGTGATGGTGGTTGTTCCAGTAGATCGCCACGTAAACGAAGCTCAGAACGTAACTGAGAAAGACCGGCGCCGCCTCCTCGAGCGCCTCG
>JAFAUR010000281.1 GCA_019243205.1 Acidobacteriaceae bacterium
AACGCGGCGGATATCGATGCGTCAGAGGTAGTGTGGGCGCGCGACCTGGGCGCGGCCGAAAACCAGAAGCTGATGCAATATTATCCGCAACGAAGCGTGTGGCTCGCGGAGGCGGACGCGCAGCCTCCGAAGTTGAGCCACTACGAGGCGCGCACAGGTGAGGCAGTACAGCCATTTCAGGACGTTCCGAAGTAGCCGATGTATTTGTTCCACATTTTCCGTTCGCTGGTGCCCTTGCGTAACCCGATCGGGTTCGGCGCGAGCGACCTGCTGGAGCTGGGACTCGCGCTGACGGCGTTGACAGCGATTTTTGGCTACGCATTTATTGGGGGTTGGTTGAGGAACTTTGCGCAGCGCACGGCTCCGTGCATGGTTGCTGTGTTTGTTCTGCCGATTGCACTGCGATTGGCGCTGCTCCCAAGAGCTTCGGCGCCCGTCGCCGAAACGGCGAAGGAATTCAGCTCGCTGCTGTTAGCCGATACGCTTCTGCATGGCAGAATCGCAAACCCTCCGCATGCGCTCAGCGAATTCTTTGAAGCGCCGCTCGTTGAACAGCGGCCGGTCTATCGATCGACGTTGCCGATGGGAGATGGTTTTTTGCTCGCACTGGGACTCTCGATATTTCGGAATTCCTGGGCGGGTATCTTGCTGGGCGTTGGAGCATTATCGGCCCTCAGTTATTGGATGTTACGCGGGTGGATGGCTGCGGAATGGGCATTGGTTGGAGGAGTGGCAGTGGCTTGCGCGTTCGGCCCGTTGTGCGGCTGGGCGAACGGATATTGGGGCGGATTTGTCGTTGCGCTGGGCGGATGCATGATCGTGGGAGCGTTGCCGAGGTTGCGAAAACGGAAAGCGGGAACCGCTGCTGTCTTGGGCTTAGGAATTGTATTGGGGTTTTTGGCTTCTCCTTCCGCGTTTTGCTTGTTCGTTCCTGTGCTGGTGCTCGCGACGATGCTGGGCTTGAAGATGCTGAATCGAATTCGCGCTGACTTGTTTTGCGTGATAGTCATCCTGTGCGCCGCTCATTTTGTGTTCTGGTACGGGATGCACGCGTTTGCGGATCGCGCCGCGTTGATGAGTGTGAGTGCGTACGCAGGGAAGAATTTTGTAGATGATCCGGAGCGGCGGTTGCACGGCGTCGTCGAAGCGGAACTGAATCGCCAGCCGGGGCAGCAGCTCGTGTTTGTACGCAGGGACGCTTGGCACGGGCCAGGAGAGTGGATTCACAACGGCGCGGATATCGACGCCTCGAAGGTTGCTTGGGCGCGCGATTTGGGTCCAGAAACTGACAGGAAGTTGATTGATTACTACGCCGGCGGCCGGAAGCTGTGGCTGCTAGAGCCAGATGCAATCCCGCTGCGTTTAAGGACGTATTCCGTGACTAGCGGACCGTCAGAGAACGCGCGGTGAGAGTGTCGATATTGGTGCCTGTCTACAACGAGGCGAGGCTGATTACGCGCGTTCTGGACCGCGTTGTCACGGGCGGGGCTGACTATTTCGAAGATACGGGCCTGGAGCGAGAGGTAATTGTCGTCGATGACGGATCGAGCGATGCCACTTACAGCACGATTGAGCGGTGGATTGCAAACGGGGAGGAACGGTCGATTCGTTTGTTGCGTCACGATCGGAACCTCGGGAAAGGCGCCGCGATCCGGACCGCGCTGGAACATGCGACGGGCGAGTTTTCGATCATTCAGGATGCGGATCTCGAATATGACCCGGGCGAATATCCGAAGCTACTCGCGCCGTTGCTGACCGACGAAGCAGATATCGTCTTCGGCTCACGATTTCTCGGGGCGGGAGAGCGGCCAGTTGCACGATTCTGGTACGCGGTAGCGAATCGCTGGCTGACGAAATTCTGCGGTATGGCTGCCGACTTGGATTTGACGGATTCTCTGACAGGCTTCAAGGCGTTTCGAACGGTGATCGCGCAGAGCCTGCCGCTTAGGAGCGCGCGTTTTGGGATTGAGGTCGAGCTGACGATCAAGTTTGCGAAGAGGCGCGCGCGATTTTGGGAAGCGCCGATTGCGTATTGCCCAAGGACACGTTCAGAAGGCAAGAAGATTCGGGCGAAGGACGCGCTTGGGATCGCGGCGGCGATCTTCCGGTTCTGGGCGCGTAATGATCTATACGCGGATCAGGCGGCGGCGATGCTGGGCGCGATGGAACACGCCCCACGATTCAATCGCTGGATGGCGGAGACCGTCAAACCATTCTTAGGTAATCGCATTCTGGAGATCGGCGCGGGCATCGGCAATTTGACGCGCCTCTTGTCGGCGGACCAGCCTTGTTACATTGTCAGCGATTTAGATGAGCGGCACCTGGCGCAGGTGAGAAGCGAGATGCGGTATCGCACGAACATTCGGGTGGTCCGGTGCGATTTGGAGAACAGCGAGGATTTCAGCGAGTTTCAGGGAAACATGGATACGGCGATCTGCATTAACGTGCTCGAGCATATTCGAGACGATGTGCGAGGGCTGCGTAACTTGCGTTGGTCCTTACGAGTGGGAGGGCGCGCGATTGTATTGGTTCCGCAGGACGAGCGTGTCTACGGGACTATGGACGAAACGCTGGGACATTACCGACGGTATTCGAAGCCGGAGCTTGCAGCCAGGATGGTGGAGGCGGGATTTTGCGTGCAGCAGATTCTGGAATTCAATCGCGTGACGTATCCGGGTTGGTTCCTGAATGGCCGCATTCTGCGGCGACGCAGCGTGAGTCCCGTGCAGCTGTGGCTTTTCGATCTGCTGGTTCCGTTGTGGAAGCGCGTGGATGCGCGGCTGCCGTGGCCGGCGACTTCGCTGATCGCAATCGGGGTGCGAGGACACGACGCCGCGGAGGGGTGAGCGTTTGGGAGGTTCGAGGTGGCGCTGCTCTGTGCAACCGGCTGCGTCAACGTGCGATGGGAGAAGCCGGGCTCTACAATCGTGGTATGTCCGCACCGGCAGTTGCTGATGAAATTCTGACAAAATTTGAGCCTGTCATCGGGCTCGAAGTGCATGTCCAGCTCGGTACAAACACCAAGATCTTCTGCAGTTGCCCCGTCGAGTTTGGTGCTCCACCGAACACCAATGTCTGCCCAGTATGCCTTGGGCTGCCGGGTGCTCTACCCGTCCTGAGCCGTCAGGCGGTCGAGCTCGCCATCGGCGCTGCACTCGCCCTCCACTGCCAAATCAATCCGTTTTCGCGGTTCGCTCGAAAGAATTACTTCTATCCGGATCTCCCCAAGGGTTACCAGATCTCCCAATATGATCAGCCGCTCGCCGAACACGGCTTCCTCGACATCGTGACCGACAACAGCCACAAGCGGGTCGGCGTCACGCGCGTCCATATGGAAGACGACGCCGGCAAGAGTGTTCACGACGGTTTTCGCGATTCCGACCACTACACCTACGTCGATCTGAACCGTTCCGGCACGCCGCTGATTGAAATCGTAAGCGAACCGGAGATGCGTTCGTCGGATGAAGCTTACGCCTACCTGACTGAGCTGAAGCAGACCATGCAGTACATCGGCATCTCCGACTGCGACATGGAGAAAGGTCAGCTCCGCTGCGATGCCAACGTATCCGTCCGGTTGCGCGGCGCCGAGAAGTTCGGCACGAAGGTGGAAGTGAAGAACCTGAACTCTTTCCGCTTCCTGAAAATGGCGCTGGAGCACGAGATCGAGCGGCAGGTGGAACTGATCGAGTCCGGCGGGCGAGTGCAGCAGGAAACGCGTCTCTACAATGTCGATAGCGGAAAAACGACGGCCATGCGCAGCAAGGAGCAGGCCCACGATTACCGATACTTCCCGGAGCCCGATTTAATCCCGTTGAGAGTGAGCGAGCACTGGCTGCACGAGGTGAAGGCCAAGCTGCCTGAACTGCCGTCCGACAGGCGGGAGCGTTTTGTCGAGACTTACGGTTTGCGCGAGTACGATGCACAGGTCCTTACTCTCACCCGAGAAACAGGCGACTATTTCGAAGCTGCAGTAGCGGTGAGCGGCGATGGACGCTCAACAGCCAATTGGGTAACGGGAGATCTTATGGGTCTCCTCAAAGCGGCAGGCAAAGAAATCGCGGAATCGCCGATTAAACCCGCTCATTTGGGTGAGCTCGTAGCGCTGATCAATAAAGGCGAATTATCCGGAAAGCTGGCAAAAGAAATCCTGCCGAAGATGTTCCAAACAGGAGATTCACCCTCCGTCATCATGGACCGCGAAGGACTGCGGCAAATTTCAGATGCTGCCGCGCTCGAGAAGATTGTTGCAGATGTTCTGGCCGCAAATCCCAAACAGGTAGAGCAGTACAAAGCGGGCAAAATAGCGGTAGCCGGCTTTCTGGTCGGGCAGGTCATGAAGGCCAGCCGAGGGCAAGCGAACCCTGCGGCCGTGAACGAAGTTCTGAAAAAGGCTTTGGCCGGTTAGGCTAGGCAGTGGGCATCAACGACGATTCTTCGTTGTGATGCCTGACATCGATTCCCTTCACGAGGTAAAGCACATCCTCGGCGATGTTCGTTGCGTGGTCGCCGATGCGTTCCAGGTTTCGGACTACCGATAGCAGATAAAGCGCTTGCGAGATCTGGCCTGGATTGGCTTCCATGAAGCTGATCAGCTCGTGATAGCTTGCCGTGCGCATGTTGTCGACTGCATCGTCAGAGGCGAGCACGCTGCGTGCAAGTTCCGGGTCGCGATTGACGAAGGCATCCAGCGCTTTGCGGACCATGCTTTGGGCCAGCCCCGCAATGTGCGGAATGTCGATCAAGGGTCGGATTACCGGGTCTTTCAGCAATGCGAGCGCGCTCTGCGCGATGCTCACCGAAAGATCGCCCATGCGCTCCAGGTCGTTGTTGATCTTGATCGCCGCCGTAATCAACCGCAGATCGGTTGCCAGCGGAGCCTGCAAAGCCAACAAGCCGATGGCCATATCATCGATTTCAATTTCGAGCTTGTTTACACGCGCTTCGTTCTTCAGAACTTGCTCAGCGAGTTCCTGGTTCTTCTCAACGACACCTTGGACGCTACGGTAGATCGCGCTCTCGACGAGCGCGCTCATTTCCAGCAGCTTGCCCTTAAGCCGTTCTAATTCTTGTTCGAAATGCCGCACCTTTTTTCCTCACGTGCTCGAACTCGATCACGAGCTCAACCAAAACGACCTGTTACGTAATCTTCTGTTTCTTTCTTCCCCGGATTCTGGAAAATCTTCCGGGTATCGTCAAATTCAACCAGCTTGCCAAGCAGGAAGAACCCGGTATAGTCCGCGAGACGTGCTGCCTGTTGCATGTTGTGTGTGACGATCACAATGGTTGTTATGTTCTTGATCTGAAATAGCAATTCCTCGATCTTTAGAGTCGCAATCGGATCAAGAGCAGAGCATGGCTCATCAAGCAGCAGAACTTCAGGTTCCACTGCTAATGCCCGAGCGATGCACAACCTTTGCTGCTGGCCGCCAGAAAGAGCACTCGCCGGTTTATTCAGCTTGTCTTTCACTTCGGTCCAGAGTGCGGCGTGCTCCAGGCTGCGCTGCACCGCTTCCTCGATCATAGACTTTTTGTGGATGCCGTTGACCCGCAACCCGTAGGCGACATTGTCATAGATTGACTTCGGAAACGGGTTGGATTTCTGGAAAACCATTCCGACGCGCCGTCGTACATTCGTCACATCCATCGACAGAATGTTCTCGCCATCCAGCAGGATCTCGCCTTCCACATGCGAATTCCTGACCGCTTCGTTCATCCGATTGATGGTGCGAAGAAAAGTGGACTTGCCGCACCCCGAGGGGCCAATGAAGGCTGTTACTTTGTGATCGGGAATATCGATGCTGATGCTATGCAGCGCCTGGAAGCTACCGTAATAGAAGTTCAGGGATCTGGTGTTGATCTTGCAATCCGACTTCGATTGCGACAGGGTGTCCGTTAGTGAAGCGGATTGATTCGCGAGTTCTTTTATTGTTGTCGACTGGTGTGGAGTCGCCACAGCTTATCTCCTTGACGATGCCGGGCCACGTGCAATGATCAGCCTGGCCGTGACATTAATCGCAAGCACCAGGGTCAAAAGCACGAATCCGGCAGCCCACGCCTGCTTGTGCAGATCATCTGCTGGAGCGATGGCGTACTGATAAATCATCACGGGCAAAGTGGCTATTGGCGCGAGCCACCCTTTGCTCCAGAACATGTTGCCCAAAGCGGTAAACAACAGCGGTGCGGTTTCGCCCGCAACCCGAGCCAGGTTGAGCATCATGCCCGATATCAGGCCCGATATGGCGGCCGGAACGACAACCGTGAAAATAGTTTTTGCTTTGGTTGCTCCAAGCGCCATGGCTCCTTCGCGTAACGCGTTCGGAACGGCCCGCAAAAATTCTTCCGTTGTCCGAACGGCAATCGGGATCATCATGATGCCGAGGGCAACGCCGCCAGCGAGGGCCGAGTAATGTTTCATAGGACGGACCACGAGCGCGTATCCGACAATACCTATCACAATGGACGGTACCCCGTTCAGAAGGTCGACTATGTATCGAAGCGTGAACGCAAACGTTTTCCCGCTGTATTCGGCCAGATAAACGCCTGCCAGGAATCCTAAGGGCACGCCGATCAGAGTGGCAACCAGCAAAACCTTGCCGCTGCCTACGATCGCATTTGCCATACCGCCACCGGTCTCGCCCGTTGGTTTCGGCAGCTTGGTGAAGAAGTCCAGATTGAGTGAGCTTGCCCCCTGCCACAACAGGTATCCGAGGATGAATAGCAAGACCCCGATTACCAGAATCGTGCAGACCCCCGAGAGGGAGAGCATCACGGCGTTGACCAGCTTCCGTTTGGGCGAGATGTTCATGATTACCCTTCGCTACGCCTTTCTCTCCGCCGTCATGATGATCAGCAGGCGCGCCACACCGTTGATCACGATCGTGAGGCCGAAGAGCACCAGCCCGAGAAAGATCAGCGACGAAACATAAAGCGTTCCGCTGGCTTCGGCAAACTCATTCGCGATAACCGCCGCTATCGAATACCCAGGAGAGAATAGCGAAGCGGTGATGTTCGGCGTGTTCCCTATCACCATGGTAACGGCCATGGTCTCGCCGAGCGCGCGCGCAAGCGCCAGAAACACCGATCCTATAATCCCCGTGCTGGCATTCGGCAGTACCACATCCCAGGTTGTCTCCCACTTCGTTGCGCCGAGTGCGAGTGCCGCTTCCCGCTGATCTGTCGGAACCGCGAGTAGCACCTCACGCGACACGGAGATGATGAAGGGAACTACCATAATCGAAAGAACCAGCCC
>JAFAUR010000355.1 GCA_019243205.1 Acidobacteriaceae bacterium
CGCACGGATAAAGGCGTGCTCAAAAAATGCGTCTATACCGTCTTAGGCGTCAGTCTTTCCGGCAAGCAGGAAGTGCTCGGGCTATGGATCGAGGAAACCGAGGGTGCACGCTTCTGGCTCAAGGTCTTCAACGATCTCAAAGCCCGCAGCGTGCAAGACGTGCTGATTCTCTGCGGCGACGGATTAACCGGTTTGCGCAATGCCGTGGAATCCGTCTTTCCGCAAGCCGACGTGCAGCTCTGCGTCGTGCACCACATTCGCAACGTGACCAAATTCGTTTCCTACAAAGACCGGAAACTGCTATGCGCTGCCATGCGGCCGATCTATACAGCGCCTACGATCGAGGCGGCCGAGCTCGCGCTGGACCGCTTCGCACAAAGCTGGGAGGCTCGCTATCCTGCTTCCGTCGCGGCCTGGCGCAATCACTGGGAGGAACTGACGACGTTCTTCAAGTATCCGCCCGAATTGCGCCGCATGATCTACACCACGAATGCCATTGAAAGCCTGCACTCGCAGATGCGCAAGAATATTGCGAATCGCAAGATGTTTCCAAACGACGAAGCGGCCATCAAGATCCTGTTTCTCAACCTTCGGAATTTTGTGAATCGTTGGACAAAACGTCAAGGCTGGGATATAGTCATGAATCAGTTGATGATGATCTTCGGTGATCGGCTAAAGCCCGACTTAGTCGATTCACTATGATCTCTGAATTGCTTCGCCCACTTACACAGTTCCTGTTACAGTCTCCTCCGTTCTCCACCAAGTGCGTCGCGAAGCTATGGCGCCTCCCGGCAAGCCTCCCACAACACTTTGGGTGTAATCGGGGTATCCGCTCGCCAACCGTTCCTGGTGCCCGGGAACAAGTACGTCTTGGGCTGCATCCATCGCCAGTACTCGCGCAACGTTTCGAGCAGTTTCGGACTGAGCGGCACATCGCGATCACGGTTCCGCTTACCGTGTCGGATGTGAATAATCATGCGGTTGCTATCGATGTCCTCGACCTTAAGATGGCAAAGTTCAGCCCGGCGCATGCCGGTCGAATACAACGTCATCAGCATGGCGCGATGGAAGAGATTGCTCGCCGAATCGATGAGCCGGACGGCTTCTTCCTGTGTCAGGATAATCGGCAGTTTGCGCGGTGCTCGTGGATACGGGACTTCTTCGATTGGGTAGTTTCGCTTCAGCCTCTTGCAGAAGAAGAATCGCAATGCCGCCGTCTGCGCGCCTACTGTTCGAGGCCTCTGCTTCCGATCGTTGAGTAAATGCAGTTGATACGCCCGAATCTCTTCCGGTCCGAGTTGGTCAGGTGCACACTGAAAGTACTTCGCAAAATCCGTCACCGTTCTGATATAGTCGGTTACGGCAGTCTGTGAGTAATCACGGCGCTGCAGTTCCTGCAGCATCAGTTCGCGTAAATGGGTCACAAGTTTCTCCTCCCCAGAAACTTGGCCCTGGGTGGGGATCACACTTCGGGAAGCGTGACCTGCAATCCGAGTTGAGCGGCCTTCTTCCTTACGAAATCGATTTGCTGCTGGCGGCTCCTCTGCTCGTAGTAGTTCGCGCCTTTGTCAACGTAAGTCTGGCCATACTTCAGCATTCGATACACAAGCCGTGCGAGGCGGTGCGCCATGGCGGTGATGGCTTTGGGGGCGCCGAGCTTGGTTCGCAGTCGACGATATTGAGCACCAAGATACGTCTTGCTTTTGATTAGAGTGCTAGCCGCGATTCTGAGCGCGGTAGCAGCGCGATTAATCACTCGTCGTGTGCCCCGGCTGAGTACTCTGTCTCCGCTGATCCGATTATCCGGGCAGAGTCCGAGCCAGGAAGCGAAGTGCGACTCCGTTTTCCATCGACTCATATCCAATCCGACTTCGCTGATCAGTGTCTGAGCAGTCATTGCATCAACGCCATCAATCTGTGTCAGATCGACGCCAGATATCCGCATCAGCTCGTTACTGAGCGGGAATTGGGGCATGTATCGATACCTCTTCGACTTCTTGCTCTGAGGAGGAGTGCTGCTATCCACGGAAATCGATGGTGCAGTCGCGAATCTTGCCAGATGTTCGCGTAGTTGTTGATCGCATTCGGCGATCCGTTCCTGATAAACCTCATACATCGCAAGCTGCTGTTGCACGATGAACAGCAATTCTGGACGCCAGTTGCCGTGCAGACTTTTCGCGATTTCCTCCTTCGGTGCCTGGATTCGGCGATCGGCGAGTTCCGCTAGTTTGAGTGGATCGCGTTCACCATTCAGAATGGCACGAATGATGGCTTGTCCTGTTTTCCCGCTTAGATCGCTGATTACATTCGCTAGCTGAATGTTCATTTGTGTCAGCGCTTTTTGCATGCGTTGGATACAGGTGGTCAGCCCCGTCGCATGCTCTGCACGCACCCGCCAGAGAGTTCGCAGCACACGAATATCAGATGGGGGTTGGAACGAGTTGTTCAACAGACCGTGGGTGTGAAGTTTCAATAGCCACTGGCTTTCCTGCACATCGCTCTTCCGGCCAGGCAAATTTTTGGTATGCCGAGCGTTCACAAGGAAGATCTCCAATCCGAATTCCTCCAGGATGTCGTACAGGGGAATCCAGTAAACGCCGGTTGACTGCATCGCCACGGTCTTAACGCCACAACTTCGCAACCACTCCGCCATGCGATAAAGATCTGCCGTGAAACACGCGAATCTTCGTACTGGTTCAGGATCCCGGTCGGGACGAACTGCTACATAGTGACTTTCATTGCCGACATTGATACCTGCCGCATCTGGATGAACAACCTCCAGCCCGGGATCCGCCGACCGCAGACGTCGAGCGAGTTCTTTCTTCGACTTTCGATTCACGTCCGCGCTTGATTCCGTTCGCATCTCTCTCTCCTGATCTGCAAATCGGGATCCGGTTCGGCCCGGTGACGAACGGTTAACTAATCTCCCCAACGGGGTCAGAGGACCTCTGTCCTCGCCACCATGCCAGTGATCGCCAGTACCGGAGCCATGCTTGTGATCGGGCACAAAGCACCAATGGAGGTTCGGCCATAGCTTGCCGAATCGAATCCCTCATCAGCGTCGCAGAGCTAGTATCACTGAAAAATAGTTTCTGGGCCCCAGCGATGTCGTCTCCACGCCATCGCCAGCTTGTGACCCGATACTCTATCGATCTCTACTCAGCGTCACCGCTACGCGCAGCGTCCGCCGCGCGGTCGGCTTCGTTCTAACGGCCCAGCGTTTACTAACGTTCTGTCGCATCAGCTAGAAGGTGCCGGTGCTGGAAAATGCGCTTCGACGCGATTGCATCGGGAACAGCTTGAATTCGATGACCGTTAATCAACGATTCCAAAATGCTTTTTGAATAGGCTCTCCCCCAGTTCGGCGCCGCTGTCACTCATCACAACAGATTTGGCCGTACTCTTGGGATTGGAAATATATCCCTTCTCGTGCAATCTGTCCAAGGCATCCCAGTCGAAACTCTTCCATGCTCGTCGCACAGAGCGCTCGCTGAACATTCCCAGATACATGAGAGCGAGCACTAGATCGTCCACTTTGTCCTTGTCGTATTCCATCTCAATTCCGCGCTATTCGTAAATCGAGCGCATCTTATCTACCCGCGCGCATACCAGCATAGTGATTTCGAGAAGCATCAACGCGCAGCTCATGAGTGAGCAGTTGCTGCGCGTCCCGGGAACTCGCACATGAATGACGTGTTTGTGCCCCGGCGTTTACGATGCCTGAGTGCAATAGCAAATCGCAGAATCAATCGATGTGGCTGCCGTCCAAAATGCCGGGCCATAAAACGGGTTTGAAGACACTGCCAAATCGTCCATGTCAACGCCGGGCTCCGGCACCGCGATGTCTTGAGGCGCAACCATCACCGCTTCGGCGGTGAATGAATACTCGACCGGATGAACACATTCTTGCAAAGGACGTTCTTTGGAATGCATCGAGGGGAGAAGCCGACAACGAACTCTGGCTTCAGCTCCAGGAGCTTCGCCCCGGCCCGCGCGAAGGGAGCTGCCCCATGGGTTTCGGGCGGTACCCCCAATTCGCTCTGCTCATCTCTCCCCCGAAAAAGCGCAAGCGCTTCAGCAACCCTTGCCCTTGCCGCCCCAGTCTCGCCAGCGACGCCTCGGAGGTGTTATGTCAACACCTCAACTAACATCCTCAAAACCAGCCCCGAGCAATCACGGAAATGATTCCAAACAAGAATGCCCGACTTCGACTTACTGCGGTGAATGCATTTGCGGACGGCACTTCGAGATTAAGTCGTTTGAGTGGGTCTGCCCCGATTGTCACCGGCACATAGTGATCGAGTGGGCAGTGTAGCCGGACTTCTATCGCATGCGACGATCTCACCTGACGTCCAGCGGGTTCATCATCGGGAACGGTACCGCTGCCGGAGCCCGTTGGACGTCTCGGTTAAAAGCGGTTAGGTGGCCTTCTAATTCGTTTTGTGGCAATAACTTACGAGCTCGATGTAGGAATTGTAGGAACGGGGCATTTCCCCGTAAGTTATTGAAAGCAATGGAGCGGGAGACGGGGATCGAACCCGCGAATGAGGGATGGCGCTCCCCTGGTTTGGCCACAGAGGGTGATGAAAACGTGCGCCTATGAGCGATATTCAAAAGACCGCAGACGATGGAGACTGTTGACGGTCTGGCATTGTGAAGCCGTCCGCGAATGTGGTCCGGAACGCTTGGGGACAGACGAGTGAGGCTCGCGCCGCAAGGTGGGAAGCCCGTTAAGGAAAGACCGATTTACTTTTCAGCGTTCTTCGTCTTGCGGTAGGAGACGGGAAATTGAACGAAACATACCGCCGCTGCTGCGGCATAGACATCCACAAAGACACGATCGTCATCTGCGTATTGCCGGCTCTTGGCTGCGATGGCCAGGCAGTGCGGAAGACCTATGGCACGTTCCGAAATGATTTCATTCGAATGCGGGTGTGGTTGAAACAGCTCAAGGTGACCGAGATCGCCATGGAATCGACTGGCGTATATTGGCGTCCCGTCTGGAACATTCTCGAAAACGAGGGTTTTCGTCTTTTGCTGGTGAATCCCGCGCAGGTAAAGGCACTCGCCGGACGGAAAAGTGATGGGCGCGATGCGAAGCGGATCGCCGAATACTTGCAGGATGGCCGGTTGGATGCGAGCTTCGTCCCGTCCATCGAAGCACGGCAGTTGCGCATGATGCTGCGGCACCGCATCGCGCTTCTGGAACAACGCAATGAGGTACACAATCAGATTCGCGATCTGTTCGAAACGGCAAGTATCAAGCTGGCCTCGGTAGTGACGGATCTGATGGGTGCCACCGGGCGTGGGATCGTGGAAGCGCTCATCTCCGGCGAGGATTCACCAGAGCGACTGAGTTGGAAAGTGCGAGGTAGCCTGCGGAAGAAAGAGAAATTGGTTAAGGAATCGCTGAAAGGCTCTTTCAACGAGTTCCATCGCACAATGCTGGAATCGCATTACAGGCAATATCAGTTCCTGACCAAAGAGATCACATCCTTTGAAGAGCGAATTGCAAAGGCCATGCAGCCGCATGTTGTGCAGGTAGAACTTCTGATCACGATCCCGGGTGTTGACCGAATGGTTGCCTGGCATCTGCTGGCGGAATTGGGGCTCGATGTAACGGCCTTTCCCGATGCGGCGCACTGTTGCAGTTGGGCTGGGATGGTTCCCGGCGAGAACGAAAGCGCGGGCAAACAGAAGAGCAGGCAATGCCGCAAAGGTAACAAAACACTACGGCGGGTTCTCACCCAGGCCGCATGGGCGATCTCGCACACGAAGAAAACTTATCTACGAGCGTTTTACCAGCGGGTCAAAGCAAGGCGAGGCTGGCCGAAAGCGATCGTTGCCACCGGCCACAAAATTCTGGTCATTGCCTTCCACGTTCTGAAAAACAGCACTCCTTATATCGAACCCGGGGGTGATTATTTCGATCGGCTGAATCCCGTCACAACTGCCCGAAAGCTCGTTCAAAGACTCGAAGCGCTCGGTCTTCGTGTACAGCTGTCGCCAATGACGGCCGTCTGATTCGCAAACGATTCCAAATGTGGTCCTTACGCAACGTAGTTTTCTAAGGACGTCCAGCTTGGGAA
>JAFAUR010000570.1 GCA_019243205.1 Acidobacteriaceae bacterium
CAATTTTGTGGACAACGCTGTTCGTGATGCTGATCAGAACTGGCGTAAAGCATTGTCCGAGAACCTTCAACGCAAAATCACGGTTGATATCTCGCAATTGAGCAATTACGACACTTCCGGCTGTAGGCTTCTTCGTAAGATGCACCAGCATGGAACAGTTATCGCAGCCGCAACGCCTCGCTCATTAGTTTTTCTCCAGGAAATTACGGCGTCGCCAAGAAGAGGACCGGCACTGGTCCGGCAAGCAGCAGCTCCGAAACCGGAAGCGAGCCGCCCGCCGGACACGAAAGCTGCTGCTGCCGGTAAGTAAGAAGCTTTCGAGAGAACGCATTGTAAGCATGGGATTATTAGGCAGGGCACTTGCATTTATAGGCTCTGGCGCAAAATCGAGTAAAACTTTCTTGAACGGCGATCATGGCTGGATGGGAGCGGCTAAACCCAACTCCGCCGCAATCTCGGCGGCTCCCTCCCGAAATGTTATGGCCGGATGCCAGTTTAACTCCCGACGGGCTCGATCAATTGAGTATGTATGATTAACCTGAAAAAACAAAAGGGATCTTCGGGTCATGGGAGGATTGAAGCCAAGCACAGGCAACATCCATTCACAACTGAAAGTGAGGAGAGTTGCGGCCGCCATTGGCAGATACAATACCGGGTACCGGACGTTTGTTGCTGCCGCGATAGTTGCGCACATATTGCGAATGGTAAGAACTTCGGGGCCGGCAATGTTGTACACGCGACCCTCGATATCAGCTACTGTCGCGCATTTCAAAATACCGGAAACCGCATCTCGAAGAGCGACTGGTTGCATCAAATTGTCGCCACGACCCAGCAGCGGAAATCTTCGTTTTGCAATCCTGCGAAAAAGATTGCCCGTTACAACTGACTCCGATCCATAAATCCACATAGGTCGCGCGATGACGGCGGGAAATCCCGAACGGGTTGCCTCAAGAACGATACGTTCGCTGAGGAGTTTGCTCTCGCCATACGCGTCGATCGGGTGGCACTCTGCGGATTCCGAGGCTGGAACGCGGCCCACGGCGCTACCAAGTACAGCGACGGTAGATACGTAAACGAATCTGTCAATACCAGAGCTGTGTTTGCAGACGTCGAAGGTTCCGCGTACCGGCAACGTTGACGGCCTCAAAAGCATTCCAGGGAAGGGAGGGGGGACCAATCAAGGCAGCGCTATGGATGATGGTATCGACGCCCTTTACAGGCGTTTCCAGCGTGGCTGGATCTGTCACGTCACCTGTTACGGCCTCAATCCCGAATTGTTCCAGTGCTCCTGCTTTCCGGCGATCGCGGACCAGTGCGCGGACACTGACTCCCTGAGAAGCGAGGGTTCGGCAGATCGAGGAACCGAGGAATCCGGAGGCTCCGGACACCAGCACCGACTTCATGACACGATGTACGGGCTCTCGACCATGCGCCTCAGGCTCAGGGTCGAATCGTTCCGGTTGCTGGAAGTCGCGATGCATAAGTCCTCGCAACGGGGTTAGCGCACGGCTCCCATTTTGCATCCTGCCTCAATCAGAAGACGCGTATAAATCTCCGTCATGCGCGCGGAAGCGCGGTCGAGTGAGAACCGGCCGTGAATAGAGGCTGCTGCGTTTGCGCCAAACACGCGCCGTAACTCCGCGTCAGCGATGAGGCGCCGTAATAAATCCGCTAGTTTCGCCGTATTTCGCGGTTCGAACATAAGACCAGTTTCTCCGTCTCGAATTAGCTCCGGGCTGCCACCGACGCAGGAAGCGATTACCGCACACCCACACGCCATCGCCTCCATCAGCGAGTTAGACAAAGCTTCAGAAACGGAGGGGAGAACAAATATATCGATAGCGCGCATCCATTGGGCAATTTCCGCCGCCGCTGGCGCAAAAATGCACTGTGCCTCGATACCTAGCGAGCGGACGCGGTTCTCTAACTGTTCTTGTTCGGCTCCGCTTCCGACAATAGCCAGCTTAACGGTAGATTGCCCGCCAGCTGTGGCTGCGAATGCATCAAGGAGCGTGCAGATATCCTTTTCCGGACGAAGCATAGAAACAATTCCAACCACGCATTCAGCGCCGCAAAGCGCGCCAAATCGTTCGCGGCCATCAGGATGAAATACCGTTGTATCGATGCCGTTATAACAAAGATGAATTCTTTCTCGGGGCACCCCTTCATCGTGAATCAGATGCTCCAACATAGCCTGACAATTCGTGACAATTCCGTTTACCAGTCGATCGGTTAAGCGCTGAAAGGCGCGGTAACGGGGAGGTGTTAACGAACGATGCGCTCGCTGGCTCGATAGAACGACCGGTACGCGCAGCATACGTGCAACCGGCACGCCGAGACAGTTCATCGGGTAATCGAACGTATGTACAACCTGAATACGGTGCTCCCGGATATACTTCGCTAATTGCACGGTCGGATGCAGAGCCACAGGCGACAAAAAAGACCGGATTGGAATCGCGACGACCCTGATACCCACGCGCTCCAACTCGTTATAGCGAAATCCAGGATTAAAACACATGACATGCACTGCGAAACGGCGGCGATCAAGACCGACAGCAGTTGCAGCGAGCTGCCGCTCAGTTCCGCCTGATCCAAGGTGACGGATCAGCAGAAGGATTGGGATAGGCTCTGGGTTCCCCGTGCGCACGGACCTGAACCTTCCGTTCATTGCGGCCATACGGCCCGCAATTTAACATACCTGCGTTTCTCCTGCACTACTTGAATATGTCCTAGTAGTACTAGTAGTTCGTCACAAATAATTTACTGAGTAGAGTAGTAAGAAGTATTGAGGAAAAGAGGCGACCTCTGAGCGCCTTTTCGAATTCCAATCTTTTACCGTGAAAAAGTACATTGTCCGACTCACTGCTGACGAACGGGATCACCTTTTGCAAATAATTCGTGGCGGGAAAGCCGCCGCTCGCGCCTTGCTGCATGCCCACATCCTGCTGAAGGCCGATCAGGGTTCGGAAACTACCGCCTGGAGCGATGAGGCGATTGGCACCGCGCTGGAAGTGCATGCGACGACGGTGGCGCGCGTGCGTCAGCACTTTGTAGAGCAGGGTCTACAAGCGGCGCTGCGGCCCAAACCGACCACGCGTCAGTACGAGCGCAAACTGGACGGCGTTGCCGAAGCGCACCTGATTGCCTTAGCGTGCAGTCCCGCTCCCGCAGGCCGGGCGCACTGGACATTGCGCCTGTTGGCCGACAAGTTAGTGGAACTCCAGCACGTTTCTACCGTCTCGTACGAGACGATCCGCCGCACCCTGAAAAAAACCAACTACAGCCGCATCTGAAGCAGTACTGGGCGATTCCGCCCGAGCACAGTGCCGAGTTCGTGGCCGCCATGGAAGACGTGCTGGCAGTCTATCAACGTCCTCTGGATTCGATGCATCCGGTCCTCTGCATGGATGAGACCAGCAAACAACTGGTCAGCGAAACACGAATGTCTGTGCCCGCCGCCCCGGGCCAACCGCAGCGTGAGGACTACGAGTACGAGCGTCAGGGTGTGGCCAACTTGTTCTTATTCTGTGAGCCGCTCACGGGCTGGCGCGACGTCCACGTTACTGCGCGACGCACCCGCACGGATTGGGCCGGAGCCATGCGTGAGCTTTCCGATCAGCACTATCCAACTGCGGAACGGATCACGGTGGTGTTGGACAATTTGAACACGCACGCACCGGCTTCCTTTTACGAGGCATTTGCGCCGGAAGAAGCGCAGCGTTTAGCCGAGCGGTTCGAGTTTCACTATACGCCCAAGCACGGCAGTTGGCTGAATATGGCTGAGATCGAGCTAAGCGTACTCAGCCGACAATGCCTGGACCGGCGCATCGGCGAGGTCGGGGTATTACGACGAGAGATCGAAGCCTGGCAGCGGAAACGCAATGCGGCGAGCAAGATCATCGATTGGCAGTTCACCACAACCGAGGCGCGGGTTAAGCTCAAACGACTCTACCCTGTAATCAAGATGTGACGAACTACTAGTGAAGGAAGGGGCGGGTGTGTGTACCTGCCCCTTCTATCCGCTACACTGATTGGTTCAGCAGTGAGAGCACCAACAACTTACAGTGACGCGGGAGTAAACATCGATGAAGCGGACCGCGCTGTCTCCCTCATTAAACGACATGCCGCCAAAACGTTGACTCCTGATGTT
>JAFAUR010000655.1 GCA_019243205.1 Acidobacteriaceae bacterium
ACCTGTGTGTCCGATCACAGAGAGGTAATCAATGTTTCTCAGGTACTATTACTCGGGTCATCGCGAACGATCGAGCCAGGAACGGGCGATCGCACCCGCCACGGCGCCGCCTCCTCGCGCCCTTTGACGGCAACAACGGTCTCAGGACGCGCCGAATAAGAGAGGATACGCGCGCCACGCTCGAGCAAATTTGCGGATGACTGCCTGAACCGAAACATAGCCGTGTATTTCACGACATTACTGCGAAGCTCGCACTCTGCGAATATAATTGTGTGTTATCACGTGGCAGATGCTTCATTGGCATCACTGTAAGTGTGAGCCTGTTGCAACTCGCCGCAGGAGCAAGTACTGAAATCAAAGTCGATCAGGTCGGCTATCTCCCGCAAGCGCCTAAATACGCAATGATTGTACGGGCAGGTAATTCTCCAGGAGACAGCAATTTTGTTGTTCGTCGTGCTACAAACAACTCGGTTGCGTTCTCGGGAACATTGACGTCAGCCATTCTCGACCCTGATACAGCAGATGAAGTTCAGACCGCCGATTTCTCCGGTCTTAAAGAATACGGGAAGTTCTATCTGGAAATTCCCGGAGTCGGCCGAAGCTGGAACTTCTCGGTTGCGCCTGATGTCTTCCGCCGCGCATATTACCTGGCCATGCGCTCCTACTATGGTCAGCGTTGCGGAACCGGCGTCGATCTCGGGTCTGAGTTCCCGGGTTACAAACATGGGGCTTGTCATCTGGTGGGCGCGTATGACTCGTCTTCTGGGAAGAACGGCCAGCATGTTTCCTCGTACGGCTGGCACGATGCGGGGGATTACGGTAGATACGTCGTGAACTCAGGTATCAGTACTGGGACGCTTCTCTGGACATGGGAGTTATATGGCAACACCATAGCTAACGCAAGCCTGAACCTGCCGGAATCGGGCAATGGTGTTCCAGACATCCTGAACGAAGTTCGCTGGAACATCGAATGGATGCTGACCATGCAGGACTCCGATGGAGGCGTTTGGCATAAGCAGACGAGCGCGCATTTTTCCGGTTTCGTCATGCCGGAACAGGATAAGCTGACCAGCGTTGTTGTCGGAATGGGAACCAGTCCTTATAAGAGTTCCTGCGCAACCGGTGATTTCGCCGCCGTCACAGCCATTGCCGCGCGTGCTTATAAGCCATTCGATGCGGCGTTCTCCGAGCGCTCTCTTAATGCCGCGAAGAACGCATGGGAGTGGCTCAGCAAGAATCCAAACGTCACGTTTCGCCGCAATCCGGCCGGTATCACGACGGGCGAATACGGCGACTCGCAGTGCGGCGATGAGGCACTGTGGGCAGCGGCAGAGCTTTGGCGGACCACCAGCGATGAACAATCTTCGACGTACTTCCTACAGCACTATGCCGCGGATCTCGATACGATCAGCGCTACACGTCCACAGTCGTGGAACATGGTTGCGCCACTCGCTCTATTCGCATACGTCCTTGGAAACGGTGCCGACGCGGCGGCAGTAAATATAATCCGGGCGAAGACACTTTCGGCTGCCGATGAGATCGTCGGGCGGACAAATCACCACGCTTATCGAATCTCACTGACTCCGCACGACTACATATGGGGTTCAAACGCTGTCGCTGCAAACTACAGCATGGATCTGCTGATCGCGCATCGTATGAATCCGAATCCGCTTTACTTTGAAGCTGCAATGGAAAACCTGCACTACATTCTGGGGCGTAACACGTTTTCGCTTTCGTGGGTGACCCAGGTAGGCGAGAATGCGTTCCGCCATCCTCACCACAGGCCCAGCGTCGCGGATAATTTGGAGTTGCCCTGGCCCGGGCTGATGGCAGGTGGACCGAACCGAGGCCGACAGGACTCGTCCATGAAAAAGTTGCTCAGCCCGGATACGCCGCGCGGAAAAATGTATGTAGACGATTGGCAAGCCTACGCTTGCAACGAGGTAGCCATAAATTGGAATGCGGCACTCGTATTCGATTTGCGAGCAACTCTTCCGAAATGACCGTTACTCTCGCCAACTGAAAACGGAAACGAACTGCTGCCGAGCAGATTGGGCCGGGTGCGGAGCCAGCCGGGATGACCCCGAGCAAGAATCTCAGGCAGGTCTTGGTCCGGATGATCCAAACGGGTGCAGCATCTTCAGAGACCTTTCACGTGTACGCAATTAAAACGGTCTGGACGACAGCTCAATTGATTCACCCCGCATTTGGTAATGCTGAGATAAGACAAATCACGCAATTCAGCACGTTTTTCCTGTCGTGTGCCGTCCTGTTTGTCGCATCATCGCTGAAAAGTCGCACTGCGGAAACTAAACAAGAGAGCCTCATAGAAGGATTCCGATTAGTTGAAGTCGCCTCCGTCTCCGACGCGATGGAACAGCTTTAAGGAAAGCGAGCCTACATGTCGAGATGCGACCTTTAAACCCCGCGAAATTCGCAGATCCGGCAGTTAGAGTTCTTTTCAAGAAGGAAAGAACACCGACGGCTCGAAGGCGGTTGAGGGCATGCTCGACGCCACCGACGAAGCCGCGCCCGGGTCGGTTTATGTGATGGCGCTCGAAGACGGAGCGGAGTATGCCGGTACTGGCGGATTAATGAGTACCGCCATGAGGCCTCGTGGCTTCCCGGGCGCGGTAGTACATGCTGGAATTCGAGATATTCAGCAGATCACAAAGCAGCAATTTCCCGTCTTCAGCCAAGGCGTTGTTCCCTCCACGACAGTAAACGATTACCGCTTCGCAGGCAAGAACATCCCAGTCACGCGCTCCGCAGCGCAGGCTGGGACGCGGCGAACTCTCACCTGGAACTGAGTAACGGTGCGAGCTGCCGATATTGTTGTCACCGACATGGACGGCGTGGCCATTGTCCCGCGCGAGCATGCGGAAGAGGTGTTGAAAAAACCGCAGCAGCTAGACGATACCGAGCACAGCACGTTGCCGTTCATTGAAACGTACAAGTCGATTCGCGAAGCGGTTGTAAGGTGTTGTTCGGCTGTAGCCGCGCCGGAAAAGGCTGACTCGCTTTGCCGGACTCATGTTCCGGGTCCCCCGCACTCCGGAAGCAGCCAGAGAAGCTGCTCTGTGAGGCATAGAATGCTCTACTGTCGGGGAACAACTGATTATCCGGTTAGCCAAGCTCTCCGAGCGACCCGAGCTTGAGGCGCTTTAGTCCCGCTGCCATGAGTCGAGGAGTCACCGCGGGTCTGTGCCTAAGCACGATTGCTGAATACTGTATCGCAGCGTTTGTCCGCAGTTAAGGGTGCGAAGAGCTAGCACGGGACCGGCAGCCAGAAGCCGCAGTAGCTTACGTTCCTTTGTTGGCGGGAGTATCACGCGCAATCGGAAGCTAAGTACCGCCACCGCTGGATAAATCGTGATGGCCTCGCGTTTCTTAACCCTTCTGCATCTGAGCAGCGGGATGGTTCCTCTACGCATCGCGACTACTTGCGATCTATGCAGACCGTTTGCTGGTTGCAGCGAGTTCCTGGACGAGCAACCGCACACTGGCGGCCCGCCGTTGCGCTATGGTCTGCTAGAGCTCTCTCAGCTCAGTTCAAGATCGAGGGGTGCCCCGTTGAAGCACCCCGATGAGCGGAGCCAGTCTGGGTTGAATCACGCGCATGGGGGCGGCGTAAAGATGAATTTTCCTCGCGGCATCGGGTTCGGCTCGAATCGCACGCACGTAGTCGCGCTGTTCCGCCGCAACAGCTCTGTCTGCACCGGAAAACCGCAGTCTCGATGAGCAATCGGAAGAGGGAGGGCTTTTTGCTCACCGTGTGTAGACAGCATCTAGCGCGTTCCGGCCGCGATTTCAGGCATTGTGGTAGCCGCATAGCCCTTTGTAGGGAAACCCGGCGTGCGGAATCGACGATCGCGTTCCGAGTCGCGGCCGCGGATTGGGCGCGGAGGGTCGGCTTCAGTGGAGTAAGCCAGCAGTCCGTTGCCGCCCGCCACCCTGCATCATGAAGTCGCCATTCCACGCCTCCTGATCCGGCAATGCAATGGCAAAGCCGGTTCCGAACCCCTGGCCGTCGACGCCTTTGCGGCGATTCATGACACCGTCCACACGGCAGTGTGCAGGTAGAGGTCCGATGGAGGGAGAGCCTGGATACGCCGGGGGAATGGTCTTGCAGGAAGCGATCAGTTCAGTATTCGTGATCTCGACGGCACTGATTTGAAGACGTCTCAACTCCGTGCAGCGACCCAACTGTTGCCCTTGCGCGGCCGCCAACGCGCAGAATTATGCCGCCGTCAGTATTGCAGGTTTCTCGGGCTTCATCTGTTCTCATCTCTCGTTGCATTACCATGAGCATGATCGGAGAAGGCTACCATGCGACTGATTGGATTGGCGATACTCATGGCCACAAGCTGCTGTTTGGCGCAGGACGTAGGTGACTTCAAACCGGCGATTTCCAATGTTCTGGACGCGCAATACCCGAGAGTGGACAGCAACTCACGCGTTCAAATCCGATTCAAAGCGCCGGACGCCACGAAAGTAAGGGTCAATTTCTGGAGCGGACCTAAGGCGGACATGCAAAAGGAGGCGGACGGATATTGGATTTTTACCACGCCACCAATGGCTCCCGGGCTTCACTACTACACCGTCATTGTGGACGGGGCAGAAGTGAGCGATCCAGGAAGCACAGCCTACTTCGGCGGAAGCAAATGGGCAAGCGCGGTGGAAGTCCCGGAAGCGCGTGCAACATATTATCTGCCGCAGGATGTCCCACACGGGCAGGTGCGCGAAGTTTGGTATCACTCGTCGGTAACGGGCACTTGGCGTCCGGCATTCGTGTACACGCCGCCGGGCTACGACTCGCATCCGAACGAGCGCTACCCTGTTCTCTATTTGCAGCACGGCGGCGGCGAGGACGAAACCGGATGGACCAGGCAGGGGCGGGCCAACTTCATCCTGGACAACCTAATCGCGAGCGGAAAGGCGAAGCCGATGATCATCGTCATGGCAAATGGCTATGCGCGGCGCGCGGGGCAGCCGGTTCCGAATCTCGCAGGCAAAGGCTTTGGGTCACCCGAAATGAGGAAAGCGATGGA
>JAFAUR010000689.1 GCA_019243205.1 Acidobacteriaceae bacterium
TCTTAATTTGGTCCACGACGTTTTCGGCTCCGGAACGATCGGATGCGTAGTTTACAACGACAGCGGCGCCTTCGGATGCAAATTGTCTGGCGATGGCTGCGCCGATGCCTTTGGATGCTCCGGTGACGATAGCGGCCTTGTTTTGAAGCCTGCTCATGGTCTGCTTTCTCCTTTTAGTCGGTTAGAGCAAGCGTTCGTTTGCGTGGATTCAGGATTCGTGAAGCTTACGAATGAGACGGCCAGGGAGGCCGATTTCAGGCGGGGCGTTCGGCAGCGATGATGCGCTCCATGCTGGGCGCCACGGAGTAACCGAGTGGGGCTAGCTTGAGATTCTGCAATCGTTGGCCGTCGACTTTGGCCTCGTTTAGTAACAGGGCCCAGTTGTGGCGTTCCTCGCGACGCCTTTCGGTGGCTTGACGGCGTCTTTCGTCGGCTTTTCTGCGGCGCTGCGATTCGAAGCCAATCTCCACTTTCCGCTTGTCGCCTCTGAGCTTCAGGAGTTGGTCAAGCGATTTGTGGAATGCGCGGTCGTTGGTTGTCTGATACCGGAGATAAAGAGCAATCTGTTTTTCGTTCGATTCCTCGCAGGCGCTGAGGAGACGAACGGCGCGTTGTTTCAGCCAGTAGTGCTGGGCGAGGGATTCGACGAGCAGGGATTCGGTCGGAGTGGACGGGTTGTGTTCGACGCGGAGAGATTCGAGCAGATGGTCGAAATCGGATTGGTTTTCGCCGGGTAAGACGGAGAATGCGCCGGTAAATCCGTGGCGGAAGTTGTTGCGGGAGGAGCGGCATTTTCCCTCGTCGGTGCGGGGGCCGGTGCTTTTTTGGGCGTTGGCTTTGTTTGCGGTAATTTGGGCGATGGTTGACATGTCTGCTCCTCGAGGAATGAAAAAGCCGGTCGCGACGGAGTCGCGATCGGCTTTTGTGTTTATCTTTTCGGAGTTAGCGCTCCGTGTTTTTCAGTTTAAGGGAGCTTGTCAAGTGTTTTCGGCGAAAAGGTGCGGAAAATCGAGAGTTTTGGGCTGTGACTGGAATTTGGGCCTACATCGGATGATGTGCGGGCGTCCTTCTTCACAGTTCTTTTTTTACCGATCGTAAGCGCGTTTACCGGTCCTAATTCGGCGCATCGCTCAGAAAGGTTGCAATATCAGCGACATGAACTCTTGCCAGTCGCGTTTCGACCAGGCACTCACAATAGCCGTTCGTACGCAGCTCAAATCCGCTTGACCAACGCCAAGAAGGGCAAGCATCTGGCGCCGCGGCCACGCCGCATGACCATCTGGATCAACTTATGTTCAGTCACGAGCCACTGGCGTTTTAAAACTGAATCAGGAGGGCTGATTTCTACGGCCGAGCCGGGTTAGTGGGTACGGTTGCAGTTTCCAGTGATGAATTGGACGAAAAAAGTGTTCAGGGCTCGAGACAGGGGGCAGCAGGCTCAAGCTTCCGGTACGGAAGATGCGGGGCTAAACTCAAACCGACAAGCGACCAGCGTTATTGCAGACAATCCCATTCGAAGCGTGGAAGACGATGCGCTGAGACGGGCGCCTCTCGCTCGATCTTTCGCGAAACAGATCCTTGCGCTGGATGCCGCCGAAGGTCTCGTGGTGGCGATCCTCGGACCGTGGGGTTCGGGGAAAACTTCCTTCGTGAATCTTGCCCGAACTTACTTGGAAGAAGCGGGGGCAACAGTTCTCGATTTCAATCCTTGGATGTTCAGTGGAACGGAACAGCTCGTCGACGCGTTCTTCAACGAACTCTCTGCTCAGATGAAGCTGCGGCCTGGGCTCGACGACGTCGGCAAAAGCCTCGAGGAGTATGGCGAAACATTCTCAGGCTTGACATGGCTTCCCGTTGTGGGGCCCTGGATCGAGCGCGGCAAAGCGGCGACAAATATCTTCTCAAAGATCCTGCAGCGCCGCAAAGAAGGGTAAGCAGGCCGTCGGGCGAAAGTTGAAAAGGCACTCGCGGCGGTCAAGACACCGCTTGTTGTCGTGGTGGACGACCTTGACAGGCTGAACACTTCGGAAATCCGCGACATCTTTCGATTGGTGCGGTTGACGGCAAATTTTCCAAACATCGTGTACCTGTTGGCTTTCGATCGTGGTCGCGTCGAGGCCGCGCTTGCAGAACAGGGGATTCCTGGCCGGGATTATTTGGAAAAGATTCTCCAGGTGGGCCTCGATATTCCTATTGTTCCAGTCAACATGCTCACCACGCAGGTTCTTCACGCAATTGACCGAGCACTGTCCGATATCGATAACAAAGGGCCGTTCGACGAGGGTAGTTGGCCGGATATGTTCATGGAGGTGATCCGACCTCTGGTCAGGAATATGCGCGATGTTCGTCGATATGCGGCCGCCATCCATGGTTCGGTGCAGGCTTTGGAGGGTCGGATTGCTCTAACGGATGTCTTGGCACTTGAGGCAATTCGCGTGTTTCTGCCCGATGTGTTCGGACAACTCAGCTCAGCGCTTGATGCGCTAACGACGACATCTGATCCTGGTTACCGGAGCAGCAATACGGGGGAAGTTCTTAAGCAGCAAGTAAATGCTTTGCTCCAAGCGGCAGGTCCGCGCGCCGAAATAGTCCGAGCGCTGATAGAGCGTGCTTTTCCAGCAGCGCAGCGCCACATAGGAGGTTCACATTTCGGAGACGACTGGAAGCGGCAATGGCTTCGAGACAGGCGAGTTGCCCATGAGGACATCTTTCGTTTTTATTTAGAGCGCGTCATCGGTGAGAAGCTTCAGACATTTGCCGACGCGGAACAGGCATGGGCGGAAATGGGTGATGCGACGGGCTTTGCTACTTTTCTCCGCTCTTTAGATAGCAGCCGGTTGCGAGACGTTATCGGGTCGCTCGAGATTCACGAGGACGAGTTTCGACCCGAGCAAGTCGTGCCCGCCAGTGCTGTTCTTCTCAATCTCTCTCCGGAATTGCCGGAAGCGCAGGGAGGGATGTTCGATTTCGGCAGTCGCTTCGTCGTAAAGCGTGTGGTCTACCGGCTCGTGAGGTCACTAAAGAGCCCTGAGGCAATCGAGGGCGCAGTGCGCGAGATCTTACCGAATGTTGAATACCTCTCGTGCAAGTTAGACTTGATCAGCATAGTCGGCCATCGTGAGGGAAGAGGACACAAGCTCGTATCGGAAAGTGCAGCAAGCGACCTCGAGAAGCAATGGCGCGAGGAGGTGCGCAAGGCTGGCGAGACGCAGTTAAGCCGCGACAAGGAAGTCCTGAGAATACTGCTCACAACAAAAACTGAGTCCCTGCCTGAAGAACCGCTGCTTGGTGTACCACAGTATTCGGATATGACCCTGGCACTGTTGCGTTCAGCACGCGGTGAAGTAGTGAGCCAGGCAATGGGCACTCGAAGCGTTCGAAAATCTCCGCGACTCGCTTGGGATCAACTGATCGAGATCTTCGGTGACGAGCAAATACTCCGTACACGGATTGAGGAGCTAAAAGCGGCTCAGCCCGCCGCAGGTCCGGAACTGATGGCGTTGGCTGATCGATATCTAAGCGGATGGCGCCCCAAGAGATTCGAAGATGACGAATGACGCGATGAAATGTGGCAGGGAAAGGATCATCTTCACCGGGCCTGCCACGAAAACCCTCCATGCTTGTAATGAGATCGTGCCTTTGTCCTATTGAGACCGTAGTCAAACTGTAAGCCAAATAGGGAACGACAAGTCTTAGGTCAGTATCAGAAGTGATTCGGCACGATACACGTGAGGAAGGTGGATAGCGCCGTTATGCCGAATCGCTTTTGATACTGGGACTTGAAGGAAGCCGCGACGAAAGGTCCCGTTATGGGTTTTCAATACCGCGATTCAGAGCAAGCGAGCGAGAAGGCGAACGAATTGGGCACGGTGCGAGGTAAAGTCTTGCGATATGAGGAAGACGGAGCGATGGAAGATACACGCGTGGGGCAAGCGCACCGGAACACGCCAAAGCTTGGCGGTATGTGTAACGAAAGATCATGCTGACTTAGGCCGCCGTTGAGTGGAGGTTCGGAGGCGAGCGGAAACGAAGTTGGGAAGCGGTCCATCGTTCCAGAATCAGCATCGGTCCGTGGCATTGAGGACACAACCAGGCGACGCGTGGCTGTGATCGATTTCCAGCGCTCGTAGCTGCTGCCTCCGGCACGACAGCGAGTGCGTGAAGCAGACGGAAACACAACGGCAGCAACGTGGAACGTTTGCGCGTGCTGAGGAAACCGAAGTGACGGATGCGCACAAAGCCTGGCGGCAGGACATGTAACAGAAAGCGCTGCAAGAACTCATTGACGTGTAGAGTCATGAGGCGCTGCTCGTTGTGGTGTGCCGAATCGCGCCAGCGGAAAGTCACTTGATCGTCGGCAAACGAGACAAGCCGCCGGTTCGAGATAGCAACTCGATGGGTGTAGCAGCCGAGATAACGGAGGGCGTGCTCCGCTCCGCCAAACGGCCGTTTCGAATAGACAACCCACTTGTTACGAAACGTCTGACGTAAAAGCTGCGCGAAGACTTTCGGGCGTCCGAGTGGCTTCATCGAACCGTGAAACCCGAGTTGGTTGTGCGCGAAAGCTTCCTTCAGCGCTTCGGTGAACTTGCCGCGAAAGACTTCGGCCAACACGTCGACTGGAAGGAAGAACTTTTGCTGGGACGGGATCCAATGAGTACGATCTGGCGATAATCCACCGGCCGGAACGACACAGTGGATGTGGGGATGGTGTTGGAGCTTCTGATTCCAACTATGCAGCACACTGAAGAAGCCGATGTCTGCTCCCAGGTGCTGCGGATCGCGAGCGAGCTCAAGCAATGTCTCGGCGCTGATTCGAAAGAGTAAATCGTAAACCACTTGCTTATTCTGCAAAGCGAGTGGCGCCAGTTCATGCGGCAGAGTGAAAACAACATGGACGTATCGTGTCGGCAGAAGTTCGCGTTGGCGCGCTGCGAGCCAACGATCGCGCGCGTTCGCCTGACACTTGGGGCAGTGCCTGTTTCTGCAGGAGTTGAATGAGATGACACGATGTCCACAGCGCACACACTCATCCAGATGACCGCCGAGCGCGGCAGTGCGGCAGCGCTCGATGGCGGTCAACACTTTTAAGTGGAGCCGGTTCAACCAGGAACGATTTCGTTCGATAAAGTTCCGGCCTGCACTGCGAACGAGATCGGCCATCTCGAGCGACGGCCGGCTCATCTATTCGCCGTCTTGAGCGAGAAAGGCGGCTAACTTCAGCTTGTCCAAAGGACTGGCGGTGGCACTCATGCGGGCATTGGAAAGATGCAGGTAGAGCGTGGTCTCTTCCAGATCGCGATGACCGAGCAGCAGTTGGATGGTGCGAAGATCGGCGCCTGACTCGAGCAAATGAGTCGCGAAGCAGTGCCGAAGCGTGTGCGGATGGATTTCATCTCCGAGCCCCGCACGCGTCGCAGCCTGTCGGCAGGCGGACCAAACCACCTTCGTGGTGATGGGCATTTCGCCGGTGTGCCAACGGTTGCCGGGAAACAACCAGAGTTCCGGTTCCTTTCGAAGTCCGCCTAAGTAAGACTGAAGTTCGTCCAGAAGTTTCGGGCTGAGCATGACGTCACGGTCCTTGCGACCCTTTCCCCCTTTGACGTGAATGACCATTCGTTCACGATCTATGTCCGTCACTTTTAAATGCGCCAGTTCGGCACGCCGCAATCCCGTTGCGTAGATCGCCATCAAAACAATCCGGTAGAACCGGGTTGGAGCTGCATCAATGAGTTTCGATACTTGTTCTACGCTGAGAATCTTGGGAAGCCGAAAAGTCTTCCGCGGGTAGGGTGTTTCAGCAATGGTCCATGCTTTCTTCAGCGTCGCCACGAAGAAAAATCGAAGCGCAGCAGTTCGCTGGTTGACTGTGCTGGCAGCCAGTTTGCACTCACGGAATAGATACGCTTGGTATTGGCGAAGTTGGTCCGGTCCGAGTTGATCCGGTGGACGGTTGAAATAGCGCGCCAAGTCTCTGATTGTTCGGACGTAGGCGCGTACAGTACTCTGAGAGTAATTTCGACGCTCGAGTTCCTCGAGCATCATTTTTCTTAACTGGGTCACAAGGGACCTCCTTTGTGACCCAAAACTATCCCAGCTTAGAAACCGCCGCTACAACGCCCACGCGTAGCGTCTGCCGCTTCGGCTTCGTTCAAGTC
>JAFAUR010001050.1 GCA_019243205.1 Acidobacteriaceae bacterium
GTTGTCATCGGCGGTGACGGCTTCGGCTTCGCTAAAGGCAATGATGGCCGGCAGTACAAAATCATGCAAACCGGTATCACCGTGCTCGAAGATGACGTTGAGGTCCAAACCCTGAGTTCTATCGACCGCGCATCGCTCGGTGAAACCCGGGTAAAACGCGGGGCTAAGATCGACAGCCTCTGCCAGATCGGCCATTCGTGTGTGGTGGGCGAAGACAACATCATCTGCGCCCAGACCGGACTCGCCGGGAGTACCGTCCTGGAAGAGAACGTGATTATGGCAGGCCAAACCGGTTCCGCCGGCCATCTGACAATCCACAAGAACGCGATCGTCTGGGCGCAATCCGGGGTCGGCGGCGACGTCCCCTCAGGCGCGGTCGTCAGCGGCTCTCCTGCTTTTGACTCTCGCGAGTGGCTTCGCGCATCGGCTGCTTATTCGCGATTGCCCGAGTTGCTTCGGACCGTACGCGCACTCGAACGTCGCGTTGCGGAACTCGAGGCCCGAGGCCGTGGGAAATCAGACCTGAAATCGTGAAAAGAAAGGGACCAGCGCGCCACCCGCCCGCTGGTCCTGCAAGTTTACTGCGGGTTTCCTACAGCTTTTGCGGAACTGCCGACCACGCTGAAGGGCCTCGGCCAGCTAATCAACAGATTCTTGACATCGACGGACCCGATTCCGGTTGCAAAATCCCAGCCTGCTGCGGCAGGATACGCTGGCTGATACGAATTGTTGTCGGTGGACAAAACCCCATACTGGCCATCCGCCAAATAGCAATTGTTCGTCCCCGTGCAGTTGACCGCCATATCGCCCAGCGTGACATCGTGAAAGATGCAACCCGGGTCGATGCTGTTCCCTTGGCTCGCATCACACGCGGAATTGCCATTGGGTCCGTATTGGCTCGAAGCAAGCGCGTAATAAACCGGGTTCGGATTGCCCCAGTTGCTTCCGGTGTACTGATTGATCAACGCCTGAATGCCCGCCATAATCGGCGCCGCTAAAGACGTTCCCCCGAACCCGGACCAGCGGCTCGGCGATCCGAGGCAGGAGCGCCCACCCTGCGCGATGTCCGAGTAGCAAACCACGTAATAATGGCCCCAAAGTCCGTTCGCCGCAAAAACCGAGAGATCCGGAACGTCCCGTACGCCGTCGCCTGGATTGCCGGCCACGTTCTGCCACTCCGGCTTCGGATAACCTTGGCACGTTCCGCTTACCACTTCACTAACGGACGGCGTACCAGTTGCGCACCCGCTCGGACCGCCGCCCGCCGCTGTCGTCGTGATGAAGTTCGCTCCAACTGAGCTGTTGCAGAAGCCGTTCGCACCGAATGGCGCCGGGAACCCTGCGTAGCCAGAGAGTAATGCGCCCGCGCAGGAATCATTCCATGGAATCTCAGGAATGTAAGACTGCGCCGAACCATATACCGGGGTGTTCCTGCTGCTCCAATACGGTCCCGGCACCGGAATGCCGAAGTACGTGTCGGCAAAATCCGTTCCACCCATCGCCACATTGAACGGAGTCGAAGCGAGTCCATTGATCCCTATGCCGTGGACCGCACTGGTAGCGTTCTCATCGGAACCTGCCGCTCCCCAGTCGCCGGTCGCCACAAAAACCGAAGCTCCTTCCGCTACCGCTAACTCGCAGAGCGAATAGACGTACAAGTTAGCGCCTTCGCCTTGCTGTGCCTCTGCGCCGCCGTAACTGATACTGAACACCGAAGGCACGGGCCCTCCGTTCGTCAACATGTTCTCCATCGCGATGAAAGCGCCGAAATTCGCATTCGTGTTCGCACAAGACGCAAGCACAATCGCGGCATCCGGTGCCGCCGCGCTGGCCCACTCGGCATCCAGAGTCGCCTCGGCATCATCGGCATTCGCACCCGGATCGGCACAAGAACCTGCCGTCCCCGTCAGCCCCGGCCCTGGATGCACCTGCCTGAAGCTCCCGTTTCTGAATCTGCGCGCCAGCCCGAAGGTCTTCCGAAACACGCCCCAGTCGTTCACGTTGTAGACATCGCTGTCTTCCAGAACAACGATCGTCTGTCTCTTGCCCGTAAGGCCTGCATCAAATGCTGGGTTGAAATCGTACACGGTCGCAAGATCAGCAGGCGTGACCGCCTGATAGATGGAGGAAATCGTATAGCTGGGAACAGGATGACTCATCCTCTGCGGCCGGAAGTTGTTCAGCGACGCAATTCCTCCCAGTACCGAGGCGAGCGCAGCCGGCACTTCCGGATCGCTCATGTTCGCCACGTGCTGCTGCCCGTTTACAGACAGGTAATGAATCTGTGTTTGAAAGGCAGCTTCGATCTGCGCGGCGGTGCCCGAAAAATCGATCACCAGATTCGGATATACGTGGTTCACAGTGAATCCGAACGACTCGAGCCACTCGGTGACCGCAGCCAAGTCATCCTGCGACAGCCCGAACTGTTCGCCAAATTGTTCCGCCGTGATCCAGTGGTGGAAACTCGAAGATCCCGGATCATGCAATTGGGAGATAAACTCCGTCAGCGCCGCTTCCGATTCCGGCGAGCGTTTCAACTGCAGATACATGTGGTCCATGCGGAACCCGCCAGGGACCTTTCCGCGATCATGCGCCGCGGTTGCTTCGGGACGCGTATTGCCCCAAAGCGTAACTCGCTTGCTCTCATTTACTGCCTCAGTGACAAGCGTGCGAGCCCTCGGACTTGTTTGTCCGTAGCTCGCCGGAGGACCCGCAGATAAAAACAGAACTACCGCAAAAACAGCGGTTTTCGTCATTATTGCTCCGGTTGAGATTTAGTTATTGGGAATGTTTGCGGCTCGCCTGCGCCGCAGAAAATACAATCCGGCCAGTGCAGGCGTGACCAGGAGTAAGCTCGCAGGTTCCGGCACCGCCGCCGCAACAACCGAAATATCATCCATGTAAAAATACCCTCCGTCGTTGCGGAGATTAAATCGGAACAGGCTTGACGCAGACGACGCAACCGCGTAGGCAGTGTACATGGTGTATGGTTCAGCCGCGACATTTGTTGCGCTGAATCCCGTAACGGATCCTAACTGGACCGTGACCGAGTTCAAATAGCCCGGCGTTGGATCCGTGTCCTGTTGCAGCGCGAAACTGATCGTGTACCCTTGCCCCGGCGTGGTCTGTAAGGTCTGCGATACGGTCATAATGCCGCCCACGGGACCGAAATAGGCTCCGTAGTTGCCCGTGTTTGCAGCCAGCGGGTCCAAGCCGTAATAAATCCCTTCCAGACTCGGATCGGAATCCACTCCCGCAATCGTCCAGCCCGAAAAATCTCCCGTTTCAAAGCCGCCATTTGTCACCAGATTGGCCGCCTGCGTCAGCCCGACATGCAAAAAGCTGAGAGTTATAAGTCCAAGTAGAAGCTTTTCTTTCATAGTCTGTGTATTAAGTTTTCAAAGCGACGATAACTTAGCTTAATCGGAAATTTGATTCTGCTCAACAAGCTTATTTGCCGTAAAGGTACATCTTAGGACGATGGAAACGTAACCCCCCTTTATCCTTAATCGCTCGATCTCTGTTTCTTCGAAGAGAAAACGGCATAAAATGGCGACAACCGCCACTTAATTCCTCCAATATCGCCGAAAGGAACAACCGCCGGATTCCGAAATTCATTCCGCCCAGAAAAATCTGATCCCGCTAATTACGCTCTCAAATTCGGGTCGATGTAAGGCACCGTGTGTTCCGTGATACACTCCTCGCACGAAACTCATGAACTTCGGATTGACTCTGGCCGCTGCTGCCGGTTTCGCCCTCTTTGCAGCTAGCGCCAATTCACCTGACGAGCGGGCCATCACCGACCCCAAAACCATCGCGTCCGCCGCGAAACCCCAGGCCAAACCGGTCCCTATCGACGACCTCTTTTACACCCGGTCCGTCATGACTCCCTCCTGGGCGCCGGACGGCAAGCAAATCGCCTTCACCACAAACTTGACCGGGCGTCTCAACCTGTGGAAAGTCAGCTCCGATAGCGGGTGGCCGCTTCAGCTCTCGCAGTCAGACGATCGCCAGTTGGGGGCAGCTTGGTCCCCGGATGGCAAGTGGATCGCCTACCAGCAGGACCATGGAGGCGCGGAGACCTACGACCTCTATGCCGTCCCGGCTCCAGGAGGAGAACCTGTCAATCTGACGAACACGGCCGACATCTCCGAAACGAATGCTTTGTGGTCACCCGATGCAAACACGATTGCCTGCGACTCGAAACGCAAGGACTCGCCGATCACAAACATCGCACTTCTTAAACCCGGCACGCGCCAAACACGCCTGCTCACGCATGAGACCTCACCGGATCAGGGCTGGTCTGTCGCAGCCTGGACTCGCGACGGTCGTCATCTGTTCGCAACTCGCGCCGATGTCGGCTACAACAACGCAGACATTTATCGCATCGAAACTGCAACAGGCGTCGCCGAGAACCTCACCGCTCATCACGGCAACATTCGCTATCTGATCGGAGATGTCTCGCCAGACGGCAACACCGTACTCGTCACTTCCAACGAAAAAGGTGGATTCGAGAACGTCGCTCTCCTCGATGTGAAAACTAAGAAGCTGTCCTGGATCACTAATCTGCAATGGGAAGCGGTCGCCGGCAACTTCTCACCCGACGGCAAACGCTTCACTTATCTGGTGAATGAAGACGGTCGTACCTCGCTGTATCTGGGAGACTGCGCATCGCGCCATGCCGCCAAAATCGACTTCCCTGAAGGCGTTTCTTCGTTTGCAGGTAATCCCAGCGCCTTCTCGCCGGATGGTGGCCGCCTGCTCGTCTCGCATCAGAGTTCCCAGCGCCAGCCCGACTTCTGGGTCTACGATGTTCGCGCGCAGTCGGCAAAACAAATCACGTTCTCTGCTATTGCGGATCTCGACTCCGCCTCCCTGCCGCCCTCGCACTTGGTTCATTACCGCAGCTTTGACGGAAAAATCATTAGCGCCTTTCTCTGGATGCCTTACAACCTCGAACGCAATGGACGGCATCCCGGAGTTGTTCTTCCCCATGGTGGTCCGACAGGTCAAACGGTCGACTCCTTCAACCGTACAGCCGCTGCTCTCGCCTCGCGTGGCTACGTCTGCATCGCACCCAATCCGCGCGGCTCCACCGGTTACGGCTTGGCATTTCAAAAGGCCAATTATCAGGATCTCGGCGGAGGCGATTTGCAGGATGAAGTTTATGCCGCCAAGTTTCTGACCGCTACCGGCTACGTCGATACCAAGAAGATCGGGATCACGGGCGGATCCTACGGCGGCTATATGACGCTCATGGCTGTCGGCAAGACTCCGGACGTCTGGGCCGCCGCTGTCGAAGAGTACGGAATCATCAACTGGCTCACCATGCTCCAGCATGAAGATCCGCGCCTGC
>JAFAUR010000015.1 GCA_019243205.1 Acidobacteriaceae bacterium
GAATATCCGTGCGCAGGTCATCAAGCAGATGAACAAGCTGATCAACGTGCTGCAGGCAACCGACGTAACCGATGGACCGGCCGTAAATCGCGAACTCGTCTTGATCCGGGTCCGCACAAACCAGCAGAATCGAACCGCGGTACTCAAAGAAGCCGAGATTTTTCAGGCGCGCGTAGTAGATTCGACGACTGAGGGCTTTGCGCTCGAGGCCACGGGCGAGACGGAAAAGCTCGACGAGTTTATCGATGTGATGAGCAGCTACGGCGAGATTGAGGTGACGCGATCAGGGATCATTTCGATGTCGCTCGAAAACAAGAAGCTCCGCCTATCCTCTCCGGTGCCGTGCGGAGCCGCGCCGGAAGAAACCTACGAACTGCAGGAAGCGGAATAAAGTTCTGCCAAATTATCGAAGGAAAATGAATGCCTAAGCGTTTCTATGAAGGAGACGGCAGCCTCCAGCCGCTCCTGAACAAAACCATTGCGATTATCGGATACGGGAGTCAGGGACATGCGCATGCACTGAATCTGCGCGATTCCGGGTTGAACGTCATTGTTGGTCTGCATGCCGGAAGCAAGAGCAAAGAGAAAGCCGAAGCGGCGGGGCTGCGCGTTTACGACGTGGCCGGTGCGGCCAAGGCAGCTGACGTGATCATGGTGCTATTGCCCGATCATCTGCAAGGCGAAGTGTACAGGACAGACATCGCGCCACAACTGAGCGAAGGCAAGACGCTGATGTTCGCGCATGGCTTCAACATTCATTTCGGCGAGATCAAACCACCCGCGAACGTTGACGTCTCTATGGTTGCGCCGAAAGCTCCCGGACATCGCGTCAGAGAACTGTTTCTGGAAGGCGTGGGCGTCCCCGCGCTGGTGGCAATAGCGCAGGACGCATCAGGCAAAGCCCTCGAGAATGCACTCGCGTATGCATTCGCTTTGGGTTGCCTCAAGGCGGGCGTGATTGAAACGACCTTCAAGGAAGAGACCGAGAGCGATCTGTTTGGCGAACAGGCAGTACTGTGCGGCGGCGTCAGCGAACTGATTCGTGCTGGTTTCGAAACGCTGACGGAAGCGGGGTATGCACCCGAGATTGCTTACTTCGAGTGCCTGCACGAACTGAAGCTCATTGTTGATCTGATCTACGAAGGCGGCCTTGGCTATATGCGGTATTCGATCTCCGATACCGCCGAATACGGTGACTACACGCGCGGTCCGCGCATCGTCACCGACGGGACACGGACGGAGATGAAGAAAATCCTGAGCGAAATTCAATCCGGCGAGTTTGCGCGCAAGTGGCTCGACGAGAACCGCACGGGACGTAAGCAGTTTCTCGCGATGCGAGAAGAGGCGAAAGATCAGCCAATCGAGCGTGTGGGCGCAGAACTGCGTGCCATGATGCCATTTCTCAAGAAGAAGAAAGAGGCCGGTGTACCGCAGGAGGCGGCGGTCAGCGCTTAAGCGCGTTGGCAGTCGGCCCCCCTAAATCGACCTTCTCATAGATGCTTGCAACCGCAAGCTGAACCTCGATTGAGGGCAGCGAAATCGAGGCCGACGGAAGGTTGAACTCCGTGAGGAGCCAGCGTCCGTCCGCCTGACGCGTCCAGTGTTCGACGTGAACGCGATCCTGCGCTACGGTTAAGTAATCCTGGAGCGAATCGAGGGCTCGATAGTTTTCGAATATGCGACCGCGGTCGTAATCTGCTGTCGATTCGGACAGGACCTCGATGATGAGCGTCGGATTTAGCAACGTGTCAAACTCCTCATCCTTAAACATCTCTTGCCCGCAAGCCACGACGATGTCCGGGTAAGTGTACGGGCCAGTCGGGTGGATTCCGACGCGAAGATCGGACGAATAAACGCGACACGATCGCGCCCTTAGCGCCTGCCTTAACTCGGCGGTGAGGTTCGTCGCAATTAGAACGTGCCGCCGACTCGCCCCCGACATGGCGAAGGTCTCGCCGGCGAAGTACTCGCTTTTAAACTCAGCCCGGCGTTCGCGTTCGAGATACTCTTCGACGCTCAGGCGAATAGCCGGCACGGTGGCCATAGCTCATTCTACTGACGCTACAGATCGATCCGCTTTTCCCTGTTGCGGCGCAAGTACCAGCAGGGATCGTGCCCGTCATGCGGAAAGAGAGAGTTCACACAGGTCTCGTCACGCGGATCATCAAACATGAATTGGATCTTGTGGTCTTTGCGCGGAACCGTGTAGAAGGGCCGGACTTGCACGGTGCTGTACGCGTTCCGGTTAGTGGCAAGACGAAAACGGAGCACGCAGAAGTCGATCAGGTAGATCATCAGCAGAGCGAGTGCACACACGCCCAGTGCCCGAAGAATAACCCAGCGGAGCAGAGTTCCGCGCGTCGCCTGTGGTTCAGCCATTTGCGATTGAGGACAAGCCGGGAGAATGAAGGTGGATAATGCCGCGCCGCAGGGCGATGGTGACAGCGTGGGTGCGGTCCTTCGCGCCAAGCTTACTCAAGATGCTTTGGACGTGGGCCTTCACCGTTCCTGAGGCTGTTCCCAAAACGCCACCCACTTCCTTATTTCCCAGGCCGCCAGCGATCAACGTCAAGACTTCCACCTCACGAGGGGTTAGAGCGACTTCAGGGAAAAAGCCGCTGAGCTGCTGCGAAACTTCGAACGGGATGTAGCGTTTCCCGGAATGCACCAGGCGAATGGCGCGGATGATCTCGGTGTGGACCATTTCTTTCAGTAAATAACCCCGGAATCCGCATTCCAGCGCCTGATAAATGTCCTGATCGCCATCGTAGGAGGTGAGAGCTATGACCCTCGCCTCGGGGAAGTTCCTGCGTATCTGACGAGCCGTCTCGATTCCGCTCTGATCAGGTAGTCGCAGGTCCATCAAGGTGACGTCGGGTTTATAGCGATGAAACAGTTGGGTGGCTTCAATTCCGCAATCGGCTTCCGCGATCAGCTCCAGGTCTGGTTCGGTGGCGAGGATAGCGGCTATGCCTTTGCGAACAAGTTCGTGGTCGTCAACAGTAAGAATGCGGATTGTGCTGCCGGAGTTCAAGACTGTCCTTATTACACTGGATGCTCAACCGGGAGCTCCGGGTTACTTTCGGTTCTTCCGGGTTTGCCAAGCGGCATGGAAAGGACAACCCTGGTTCCCTGCCCGCGCTCGCTCAGGATGGTTACTTCCGCGCCAATCTCTTCCGCACGCTCGCGCATTCCGATCACTCCGAAGTGCCCCGGTGCGGGCGCCCAATCGTCGGCCGCGAAACCGATTCCGTCGTCTTCGACGAAAAGGGTCAGCATTTCGTCAGACGAGGTGAAGCCAAGGGTCAGGCGCTCGGCACGGGCGTGCCGAATCGCGTTCACGACAGCCTCTCTAGCAATCCGGAGGATCTGGAACTCCAATTCCGGCGAGAAGAACGGATCTACCGGATCGAACTGGAAAGCGAGTGAGATTGGTTTTCCGCTAACCGCCGAGCGCGCGATTTTTTCCAGTTTGCCACGGAAGCCGATGCGTTCTCTTCCCCGTTCGCGCAAGCCCCACAGGGATTGGCGCGCCTCGCGTGCGGCCCGTCCCGCGTCGATGATTATCTCCGCCAGAACGTTTTTTTCTTTGGAGCCGGGCAGCCGTGTCCATAGCGCCTGCATCTGCATCGTGATGCCAGAAAGACCCTGCAGCAGGGTGTCGTGCAATTCACGTGCGATGCGGGTGCGCTCGGCAAGAACCAGGTCGAACCCTCGCTGCAGTTTGCGCACCCGGTTCTGGTACCACGCAATCACAACCGTCCCCAGGAGAGCCGCAACGGCGGGGAAAAACCACGGCCGCTGGTCCATCCGTGGCTCAATTGTGAGGTCCAACACAGCCGGTTTGCCGCTCCAGAGACCGTCCGCGTTTCGAGCCATCACCCGAAACGCAAAGTGACCGGGAGGCAGGTTGGTAAAGAATGCCTCTCGGCGTGTGCCGGCGTCGGTCCAGGTCTTGTCATAACCGTCGAGGATATAGCGAAATTCGACCTTCTCAGGCGAAACGAAACTCAACCCGGCATACCGGATCTCCAAAACGCCACGTTCCGAGGGTTTGAGATCGAAAGCAGCCCGAGGATCGCGACGCTGTCCGTTGACTATCACTGCCGTAATTTGCGCCGGCGGCTCGATCCCGTTACTCTGCACGTGATTTGGATCCACCATGACAAGACCGCTGGTGGTCGAAAACCAGAGACGTCCATCGCGGGTCTTCGCCACGGCCGGTTGTACGCCCGCCTGACATTCGAACCGGAGTTGTCCGGTGCTGAACGGGATGCTCGTGATCGAGGCAAGTTTGCCGTCCGCAAAGTCTTCCAGCTCCCCTTCGCTGATCCGGAATATCCCTTTGCTCGACGCCATCCAGAGGTTGTTCTTGTCATCGGCTACGATCCCGTAGATGCGGTTGTCGTACAGGCCGTCTTTGACCCAGATGTGGCTCACTTTGCCATCCCGCAGGCGGATGAGACCGGAGCCGAGCGTACCCATCCAGACGGAGTTGCGCTGCTGATTGAGATAGTACGCGTCGACGGGCCGCAGAACGCCCAGTTGGAAGTTCATCAACCTGCTGCCGGTAGCGGCGAAGAAGTCCGGAGCTTCCGTGCTGACAAAGAGCGGGGCGACGTGACCGCAGGCTAACGAAACGATCGCCGCTGACCGCAAGGCTTTCACGTCGGTCGGAACGAAGTGATCGCCGGCGAGCCGACTCAGTCCGCGATTCGTTCCGGCCCAAAGCGTTCCGTCTCGATCGAAGTAAACGGACCGGACTTCATTGCCCGGCAATCCGTCCGAAACGTGAAATGTTCCGACAACCCGCTCATGCTGGAGCAGATTCAAGCCATTCGAAGTCCCGACCCAGAGTCCATCATGATCATCTGTCTCCAGACTGAGAACTGTGTTGTCAGTGAGACCGTCACGAACGGTGATGGTCCGGAGGTGATGATGATCGAAGACGTGGAGCCCGCGGTCAAGCGTTCCCACCCACAGTCGCCCCTGGGCATCTTCCATTATGGGCCCGATAGCGTTGCTGAGCAGGCCTTCGTTGGTTGTAAAAGGCGTGACTTTGCCGTCAGTAAACTGATCGAGTCCGTCCTTCGTGCCCGCCCAGAGAGTACCTTCCCGGTCGACGAAGAGTGAAAGAACGACGCTATGTGAGAGTCCATCACGTGTCCGGTAGGTGCTGATCTCCCCGGCGCGGTAACGACTGACGCCCGTGTCAGTACCGATCCACAGACTGCCGTCGGAGCCTTCCGTTATCGCCAATACGGAGTTGTCGGGAAGACCGTTCGCGGTTGTTAGCGAAGTCAGCACGTCTCCCGCGAGATGTTTCAGCCCTGTGGCGGTGCCGAGCCAAAGACTGCCATCAGAAGCACAGGCAAGCGCGGTGATGTTCTCCTTTGCGGCGAGTCCGATAACGTTCTCCGCAACAAAGCGCGATCCAGTCCAGCGCATCAATCCGAAATCGAGACCGGTGACCCAACGCGAACCGTCCGGTGACTCGCAGGCGCTCCGGACCTGGTTGCTGGGCAAGCCCTGCGCGGTAGTAAAGATCCGGAAATGCCCGTTGCGGAGTTCTGCCAGACCCTGGCTGGTGCAGGCCCAAATGGAACCGTCGGACGTTGACACGGCGCAGAAAACCGAATCGCTTGGAAGACCGTTCCCCGTCGTGAAACGGGTGAAGGTTCCGTCCGGCGCGATACGGGACAGGCCGGCTCCTATGCTTGCGACCCAAAGATTTCCACGCGGATCCTCAGTCAGACTACGAATGAGAGTTTGATGAAGGGGCGTATGGTCACCCGTGGTGAACTCCCGGAAATGGATGCCGTCAAAGCGGATGAGGCTGTCCTGGGTTCCGAGCCACAAGAACCCGTCGCGTGTCTGGCTGATCGAGTAGATCGTTGGCTGGAACAGCCCTTCCTCTTCGCCCCAGATGCGATGCGCGTATTGGGTGAGCGTTCGATTCGGATCCAGGGCCTGCGCCGACCCGGCACTTAGCAAGGCGATGCAGGCGAGACTGGTGAAAATCCGTCGTTGTATCGAAGCTTTCACTTATTAAAGGAAGTATCGAACTTCCACGCGGTTACCGAAGAGGCCGGCCTTCACGGTATCCGAACTCCAGATAATGCTTTCGGGGATCTGCTTTCGCGGCCGCAACGTCCGGGTTCGCCTTCAGGTAGGCTGCTGGATCGAAATCAGGCGGCAACACCACCGGCCGCAATCTGTGCTTTGCCGGCACCGCATATTCCACATGCGCCTTATCCACCTCGGTGCGGTTGACCGCGCTAGGCATGGGTTTGCCGGTCGAGATATCCGTAATGCTGCGGAAATGAATGGCGCCCAAAAAGGGCTCCGATCCGAGCGGCGTGTAGTATGTGCATCCCTCAAAGTAGTAGTGCGTGACCTGGCTCCAGCGAGTTCGCTTGAGGTCCCTTTGGGCGGCTCCGCCATGCAATAGATTTGCAGCCCATATCAAGGCCTGCCCCTTTTTCGCGTGAAACTCAAGCGGCTTCAGGTCCAGCACTTCTACCAGCGATTCCCACGCACGCTCATAAGCAGGATAGTGGCTGTACGGGTTGGGGCCTTGCGTATCGGGATTGATACCGATGTGCTCGTTCGTGAAGAGCGGCAGTGCGTGGGAGCCGGGATAGTAAACAAGCGGACCGTTGTCGGAATCGATATCTTCCAAGGCTATCCAAACACCGGCCATGAAGCGCTCGGGATAAGAGCTGAAGTGAACACTGTCCGTATGAAAATGCTGCTGCGTGCCGACAGGAAAATTGAGAGTCTGAAACGGAAAGGCACGCCGGCCGTAAAGATCGGCCAGAAGCTGGAGAAGGGTCGGGTTGCAGGCGATTCTCTTCACTTCAGGAACGGTGTTCCAGGCATCCTGAACCCGGAGATTGGGTGTGCGCCCATTGCGCCAGCCATCCCAATCGTACTTGCCGTTCAGAGCGTTGATGATCCGGTTCGCCAACTGATCGAAATCGGCGTCGGGGAAATCGATTACTGCAAATCCATCACGTCGGAGCCTCCGGGCTACATCGACCGTTTCCGGTGTCGCGTTCTTTTGCGCGAACAGCCGATCGAACAGGGGAGATTCGACGTCGGGCACTCCCGGTAAAGGGTTCGCCTGATTCATCGGCTACGAGTTCTCCTACTAGTTGTCATCATTACTTCGCTCATTTTCCCATCCCGCGCATATGCCAAATGGCGTAGAAGCCCGTAGCCCATTCGGCAGTCGCCTGAAACCGCGCTTCAGCAGATAGTCAAAATAATGCCTTTCAGAAAGTTCCTGTTCAGCGCTGTGTAGCAGTCATGAGCACAGATTCGCAACTATCTTCGAATTTACAGTCCGGGGGCGAGGAAACACAAACCCATAAGAACCCGCGTAAAAGCAGAGGGCGCTGGGCTATCTGGGCGGCGGTCATCTGCATGCTCTTCGGGGCCGGTTATCTTCTCTCGCAGCGCACGTCTTCATCAGGAACGTCAGGCGGCGGCAAAAAAGGCAGGGGCGAGGGTGGCGGTCCCATCCCGGTCTCTATCGAGAAGGTGAAACAGGGGGACCTGGGCGAGTACATCAGCGCGCTGGGCACTGTTACCCCCGTCTACACCGTGACCGTTACCAGCCGGGTAGCAGGGCAACTGATGGAAATTCGGTACAAGGAAGGGCAGATTGTTCAGAAGGGCGAACTTCTCGCGGTGATTGATCCACGACCATACCAGGCGTCGGTGGTGCAGGCGCAAGGGCAACTGGCACGAGATCACGCGCTGCTAAAGAATGCGCTCATCGACCTGGATCGCTACCGTCAGGTTTACACGCAGAAAGCGATTCCGGAACAGACGGTAGCCACGCAACAGGCAACAGTCGAGCAGGATCAGGGAATCGTTACGCTCGATCAGGGCAACCTGGATGCGGCAAAGGTGAATCTCGATTACACCCGCATCACTGCTCCCATCACGGGTAGAGTGGGGTTGCGACAGGTCGACCCGGGCAACATCGTGCAAGCGAACGGGACACAGGGCTTGCTAAGCATTACGCAACTGGAGCCAATCACGGTAATTTTCACCATGGCCGAAGATTACATCTCCGATGTAACCAAGCAAATGCGCGTCGGGCACCCATTACGGGTGGACGCGCTTGATCGTGACAATCAGACGCAGCTTGCGCAGGGGACACTGCTCACGGTAGATAACCAGATCGACGTCACGACTGGAACGGTGAGAGCGCGCGCAAGTTTTGCCAATCGAAATCAAGCGCTGTTTCCGAACGAGTTCGTCAACGCACGATTGCTGGTGAAGACGCTACGTCAGGTGAACCTGATTCCGACGGCGGCCATCCAGCGCAATAACGAGATCGCCTTTGTGTACGTGCTGAACCAGAACAACACCGTGCAGGCGAGAAACATAAAAGTCGCCGCAACGGACGGGAGCACGGCCGCCGTTACCGGTGTAAGTCCGGACGAATCTCTAGTCACTGACGGCTTTGACAAGCTGCAGGACGGAACGAAGGTCATCGTGAGACGGACCGGTGTAGCGCCCACGGAATCGCCCAATCCCGGCGCGGGCGAGGCGTCGAGAACCACCGATGGCGAGATGCCGCAAGGAAGCGCGAACACGAACCTGAACAGTGCCCAACAGAATCCGCAGACGGGCAACACTAAGACGCCGAATCCGCCGAATCCTCCGAGTCCCAGCGCACGCCGAGGACCCGCGAAGTGAATCCATCTCGGCCGTTTATCCTGCGGCCGATCGCGACGTCTCTGTTAATGGTCGCGATCCTGCTCGTGGGAATAGTCGCGTATAACCAGCTGCCCGTATCGGCGCTTCCGGAGGTTGACTATCCGACCATGCAGGTGGTCACTTTCTATCCGGGCGCGAGTCCGGAAGTGACGGCATCAGCCATCACTGCACCCCTGGAGCGTCAGCTTGGGGAAGTTCCCGGATTGAACCAGATGCTCTCGACAAGTTCCGAGGGAGCTTCCATCATCACTCTCCAGTTTGTGCTTAGTCTGAACATCGACGTAGCTGAACAGGAGGTGCAGGCAGCAATCAATGCGGCTCAGACCTTTCTGCCGGCCGATCTTCCGCTACCGCCCATCTACAACAAGACGAATCCCGCGGACGCTCCGATTTTGACCCTGGCTCTTACGTCCAAGCGGATGCCGTTACAGCAGGTGGAAGACTATGCCGATACGCGCATGGCGCAAAAAATATCTCAGCTGTCGGGAGTCGGAGCGGTCACCATTAGCGGCGGTCAGAAGCCTGCCGTGCGCATACAGGCGAACCCGACACAGCTCGCATCCTACGGATTGAACCTCGAGGACGTACGTACTGCTTTGATGGCGACAAGCCTGAACCAGGCAAAGGGCGCCTTCGACGGACCGCACCAGGGATATCAGATCAACGCCAACGATCAGCTGCTCACGGCCAAAGACTACAACCAGGTAGTTATCGCGTACAAGAACAACGCGCCGATCATGCTCAAAGATGTCGCGAAAGTTGTAGACGGCATCGAGAATATCCGGCAAGCGGCATGGATGAATCAGACGCCCGCCGTGATCGTCAACATACAGCGGCAGCCTGGGGCAAACATCATTCAGGTGGTCGACCGCATCAAGGCGTTACTGCCTAAACTTCGGGCGACCATTCCCTCGGCAATCAACATCGCCGTGCTTACCGACCGTACTCTGACCGTTCGCGCGTCGGTGGCGGATGTCGAATTTGAGCTACTCCTTTGCATCGGCCTGGTTGTTCTGGTGATCTTCCTCTTCCTGAGGAATCTGGCGGCAACTTTTATTCCGAGCGTGGCGGTACCACTCTCCATCGTTGGCACATTTGCGGCAATGTACCTGCTCGGCTACAGCCTGAATAACCTCACGCTGATGGCCTTGACGATCTCGACGGGTTTCGTGGTGGATGACGCGATCGTGATGATCGAAAACATCATGCGGTATGTCGAAGAAGGAGAGAAGCCACTCGCCGCAGCGTTAAAAGGCGCAGAGCAGATTGGATTCACGATCGTTTCGCTTACCGT
>JAFAUR010000021.1 GCA_019243205.1 Acidobacteriaceae bacterium
ATCGTTCGCATCCGCCAGAATATCCGCATCAACCTGACCATCTCCGACCGCCAGGGACTTTCGGTGAAGCTCAACGAACGTGGTCCGGCTATCACTAAGCCCGAGCAGGAGCGCATCATCAAGGCCGTTCAAAAACTGTTGCCCGAGTCCTCCTGGCTGATGTTGTGCGGTAGCCTGCCTCCCGACGTGGATACTCACCTCTACACGAAGCTCATCCAATTGGCCTCAGAGAAAAACGTCAATACGCTGCTCGATACTGACGGCGACGCTTTGCTGCATGGGCTCGAAGCAAGGCCGACGATTGTAAAGCCCAATCAGTCGGAAGCGGAGAGACTGCTCAACACCGCCCTGATCACGCGTTCACAGGCCATCGACGCGGTGGAACAGATTAAATCACTCGGTCCTCAGTCAGTTGTGCTTTCACTAGGCAGTCGCGGCGTCATCGCGGCAACCTCTACTGAAGGAGTTCTGGAAGTTACGCCTCCGCCGGTTCAGGCACTTTGCCCTATTGGCGCCGGAGATGCCATGTCCGCCGCGATTGTCTGGGCCATAGAACGGGACAGCGGATTCGGTGAAGCGCTTCGGTGGGGCGTAGCGGCCGGCACTGCGTCTTCCAAGCTTCCCGGGATCACAATGGCGAACCTCGAGCAGACGAAGCAGATCTTTCCTGCCACCCGCATCACACGCGTGATCGTGTGAACGGATCTCTCAATCGTATTTCTCGTAAATTATCTGCTTGCGATCGAGTCCGCGGGCCTTCAGCTCTTTCCGGACGTCATCCACCATCTCGCGCAAGCCGCAGATGTAAACATCAATTGTGCTCAGATCTTCAGGTGTTTCGAGCGCGAGCACCTCGTCGAGATGCGCGAGCACGCGCCCTGTTCGACCGTTCCACGTTTCGGCCGGCCGCGTCAGCGTTGGGACGAAGCGGAAGCCTTCATACTGCGCTGCCAGAGTTTCCAACTCGTCACGGTAAAGCAGCCCGTATTCGTACCGCACTCCAAACAGCAGCGTGCAGTGCATGCGCATGCGCGGCAGGTGATCGAGCAGGATCGATCGGAACGGCGCAATTCCCGTCCCCGTGGCAATGAACACGGTCCGGCGTCCCGGATGCCGCAGCGTGAAATATCCCAACGGTCCCTGAATTTCAATCTCCTGTCCAGGTTGCAGACTGAACAAGTACGGCGAAACCAAGCCGTTCGGTACACGGTTCAGGCAGAGAGAAAAGCGATTTCCGTCCCGCGGCGAAGCGATTGAATACGCACGTGTGATTTCTTTGCCATCTTTGTTTTCGATGACGGAGATGAACTGCCCCGGAGTGAACTCGAGTACCGGAACGTCCGGGATTTCAAATTCGAAGTGATGCACTTCGGGAGCCAGTTCCCTCCAGCTCAGCAACTTGGCTTTCAGCGCAAATACCCTCTCTACAGGATGATGCTCGGCGCGCGCTCTTCGACGCCTACATCCGGCGTCATGTTCCGGAGCAGGTCGATGAACATTCGCCCGCGCGGGCGACCATTCTGATTCTGCTGCCCGATGCGAATCAAAAACACTAGAATTCCCAGGATCTCCGCGTTTCTGAGAGGCAGCGCCGCCTCTCTTTCTTGCCGCACTTTCTGGTAATCGTCAAGCGAACTCGTAAATGACCGTTGAATCGCAGCGGCGAGGCTATTTTCGGAAAGCGTCTCGTAAATCAGACCGGATTCCGCTATTCGATGTGTCTGGATCAGCGCTTCGAGTGCGGCAATCACGTCCGCATCCACCGCGCCCTCGGTCCGCAACGCTGCCTGCACCAGCGAATACACCGAAAACAGCAGCAGCTCTTCATGCGAGCGAACGAATTCCTCCGTGACCTTCACTTCGGGATTTGCCAGGTCCTTCTCGGCTATCGCAACCGGCCTCTCGCGCCGGTGCGCCTCACGCAGGTATTCACATTCCAAGGGACAAGAAAGCGAGACTTCACGCTCCGTCCCGCAACAGATATCACAAATATCGCCGTTTACAGCAGGGCAGGCGCGGCGCGGCCGGCGCTTCCCGCAGATCTTACAGAGTACGACTTCTCGATTGCCCAGAACCTTATTATCGAATGAGGGCATGCAAAGATTGGATTTTTACATCAAGGTGCAAGTGGAACTGGACGAGGACGAGAACCCGGAGAAGGTGGCTTCGGAACTGTGCCGGCAGCTTGAAAAGATTTACGTAGTGCGTTCAGCCGAAGTGTCCAGCACCGTCGCTCGCGAATAGTTCAGCCCAACAACTCTCGGTGAACACGCATGAAGAAAGTGTCGGTCATACCGGCGATATAGTCGCAAATCACGCGATGGACAGGCATTTCCGCGAGGTTCTCACGATAACCGGCAGAAACGCGTTCGGGATTTTCCATCAGATATTCGAACAGCTCCCCGACTTTGATTACGGCGGCGCTTCGCTCTTCCACGAGTTGCGTGTAGGAGTAGACACGTGTTACCAGAACGTTCCGCAACTGGCGGTTGATGTCGGCGGCCTCCGGTGTCATGCGGGCGAGTCGGGTTTCGAGTTTGCGAACGTCTTCGGCAGTCTCCACAGCGGCTTCCTGAGCGGCTTCTAGCGTGCCTCGCACCAGGCCGCCCACTAGAACGCTCATCAGCTGCCTCTGCACTTCCCAGAAGCGGACTCTGTCCGACGCGCCCGGAAAGTGCGTATCTACTTGCTCTGTGAGCGCGGCAAAAAATGGGATCATCTCGCCGATCTCGTCTGTCGTAAACAGGTTCGCGACAAGTGCGTCTTCGATGTCGGCGGTGTTGTACGCAATTTCATCCGCGAGATCGAGCAACTGGGCTTCGAGCGGGGGCCGGTACTCGGGCAGGAGAGCGCGTAACTCCGGTTCTTCGCTGCCGTTAATCTCACGCGAGTGCTTCACGATGCCCTCGCGTACCTCAAATGTCAGGTTCAGACCGTGAAAACGCGCATAACGTTGTTCCAGCACTTCGACAATCCTGAGCGCATGACGATTGTGCTCGAAGCTATCCCCGAAGCGCGCCATCTGGCGATTCAGTTCCTTTTCGGCTACGTGCGCAAACGGCGGATGCCCGAGATCGTGCGCAAGGGCGAGCGTCTCCGTATACTCCTCGTCCAGGCCTAACGCAACGGCGACGGTCCGCGCCACTTGCGAAACTTCGATCGTGTGAGTGAGGCGATTGCGGAAGTGATCGCAGAGTCCGGCCGCCCAAACCTGTGTTTTACCTTCGAGTCGTCGGAACGCCCGGGAATGGATGATCCGGTCGCGATCGCGTTGAAAATCATTGCGATACGGATGGGGTGGTTCCGGATACTTGCGTCCGCGCAGATGTTCCGGACGTAAACGAAGACGCCCGAGCATGAATGAAGAGAGAGGCTACTTGCTCAACTCAGCTGAGAGTTGGTCCACGGCCCGAGTGACTGCCGGATCATGGCCAGATCCCTTCAGGCTTTGCAGCATCTTGCGGGCTTCCTGCGGGTTTGTGCTCCCCATCAGCTGCGCCAGGAGAACTTGCGCCTGCCCCTTCGAAACCAGGTCTGCAGGCTTGGTCACAAGCTGCTGCAGCAGATTTTGCGCTTCTGTAATTCTGTTCTCGCTTTGGTACAGCTGGGCTAAGGCGATCTTGGCCAGAGGCGCGCATTCTGAGTGCGAAGCCGCAACGGCGGTCAGATCCGTCTCGGCGCCCTTCGAGTCGCCCGACTGAGCCTTGAGCGTGCCCAAGTAGTAGCGCGCGATCAAGCCCTCGCGGCTACTTCCATCTTTGGCGACCACGTCGGAAAAAGCCTTCATCGAGGCTTTCGTTTTCGCATCCTGGGTGGGGTAACTCTTGAGCCCGGCGGCGGCTGCTTCCCCTACCGGCGCGTCCAGAACGGCGAATGCCCCCTGAAGGTCATGCTGGCGGAGGGAGCGACGGTACGAAGCAAACCAGAACGCGCCGCCGACAATCGCCAGAACCACAAGCGCCGCAATTGCCCAGCGGGTTACTTTCTCCCGATTCGCAGAGATGTAATCAACAGCGCTTTGAACCGAATCGGTAAACTGATCGTGCTGGATTTGCTCCTTAAGTTCGTGACGGGTCAAATCGAGAGAACTGCCTTTCTTCAATCGCCTGGGACGGCGAAGTTTGCTCGCAAGCTTGGGCCAGGTGGAACCCGGCCCTTTTAACCTATGTGAGCAATAGGTAGGTTATCACAGTTCGGCGTTCGGTTTAGCGCCGAAGGTCCGCCAAATCGCGCCTAATAGCGAACTTGACGAGCCCCGCCACGTCATGAATGTCCAGCTTGCGCATCAGGCTGGAGCGATAGGTATCGACAGTTTTGGGGCTAAGGGAAAGCCGTGCGGCGATCTCCTTGGCCCGAATGCCGTCTACGAGGAGAGAGAAAACCTGAAATTCGCGGCTGCTGAGGGCATCCAGAGGATCCGCTTCTGTGCGGCCGGAAGTCTCGCCGAACAGCGAAGTAACCTCAATCTGCGGAGAAACGTAGATGCCGCCCTGAGTAAACTGCCCAAGCGCGTCGGCCATCTGCTCCGAAGTGGAACTCTTTAGCAGGAATCCGCAAGCTCCGGCCCGCAATATCTCCAGCACCGTTTTGCGGTCTTTCCGGACGGACAGTACGGCGCACCGTGTTCGAAGGCCTTCCTCGCGGACACGGCGGATTACTTCAGTTGCCGCCAGATCCGAGAGCCCGATGTCCAGGAGCGCGACCGCGGGTTCCAGCCGCCTGATGTCTTCAAGCGCGGCGGACGCGGTGCCGACTTGTGAGACGACGCGGAAACCGGGTAGGGTGTTGCAAAGCGCGGTCAGTCCTTCTCGAACTAGCGTGAGTTCATCAGCAAGCAGCAGGTCGACCGAACGCGCCTCATTGGTAACCAGAGAGACGGGTGCCTGGATTGTGCTCGAAGCGGGGTGGACGGAAGTAAACGTAGACACGGCTTTGCACATAAGTGCCTCCGCCGATCCAGATCTCTCATCGCCTGCTCGCCGTTCAGTCGCGATGCCCTTATTGGTGGAAGCTCCTCACAGCTTGGGCCTCATCATCGAAAGCCTCAAATACGGTGTATAGCTTGGTAATTTGCAGCAGGTCTTTAACGCGTTTCGATAAGCCTACGAGTTTTAGCTGGCCGCCATTGTTTGTAATGCTAGTGAAGCCCGAAACCATCTCGCCGATGCCCGAACTGTCAATATACGAAACGTCTGACAGGTTCAACAGGAGCTTCTTGTTGCCCTTCCCGGCCAAGTCTCGGATATAGTCTCGAAACGCACTCGCTCCTTCGCCGAGAGTCAACCGTCCAGCCGCATCAATGACGGTCACATCGCCAACCTGGCGGGACGTCAATTTAACACTCACTTTGCCTCCTAACCAAAAAACTCAAGCTTTAAGTAGGTTCTTGACTAACCGAACTTCAGTGCCGCCGCCTGGCCGCAAATGCAGATCGAAATCGTCAACAAAGGCTCTGGCCAGCAGTAATCCGCGCCCGGACTGCTTCAGCAGGTTTTCCGGGGCGAGCGGGTCGGGGAGAGAGCCGAAGTCAAAACCTTCCCCTTCGTCACCGATGGTTACCGTAATACTTTCGGTAGAACGCTGAATTTCCAGATGCACCTTTTTGTTCTTGCTGTAGCGGTTTCCATGGACAACAGCATTGACGGTGCACTCCCGTACGGCCATGCCGAACTGCGCCCGTTCCTCTTCCCCAAGTCCAAGCTTGCTTGCTTCGTTGACCGCTAGTTCTTCGGCCTTGTCGACGCTCGACAAGCTTGAATCCAGAGTTGTTTCCATTCGTTCCATCTTGCCGCTTTTGCGCAAGGTCATAGATCGTGGAGCGTGACTACCCTGCATTCGCAGCTTCACACTGAACCGTAACGATAAACTACGACCTCCCCCCAAGTCAATATCAAGTCGACGTGCTTTGTACTACATCGCGGGTTTGAGCCGTCTCAAATAAGGTTCCGGGACCGACCCCGCGCATGAGGCCATACCGTTTCCAGACGCGCGTCCGATTCATCGACACCGATGCAAGCGGGCGTATTCACTATACGGCAATGTTTCGTTATTTCGAATCGGCCGAAATTGAATGGATGCGTGAGTTAGGCATCAGTTACATCGGTTCCAAAATCGGGCTGCCACGGGTACGCGTCGAATGCGATTTCCGGAAGGCCATCGCTTACGACGACCTTCTCGAAATCGAGGTGCGTTTAACAAAGCTGGGCGGGTCCTCGTTCCGGTTGGAGTTTGCTGCCCTAAGGGCCGGAGTGGCGGCCGCTCAGGGCGCGGTGGTGATAGCGTGTATGGACCGGGAAACGGGGCAAGCGATCCGCATACCGGACGAAATGCGGGGAAAGCTCGAGGGCGTTCTCGAGCCGGCTCCCAACCGGAGACAAGAGGTTAGGCATGACTTCGGCTGAAGCAACAGCAACAAAATTTAAGGGTGGATCGTTCTTGATTGAGGACACGCCGGTGGACTCGATTTTTACGGTCGAGGACCTGAGCGGCGAACACAAAGCGGTCGCCCGCACGGCTGAGGAATTCTGGAAAAACGAACTGCAGCCGAGTCTGGAGGGCATCTGGAACCACACCCCGGGGCTCGCCGTCAGTTTACTCAGACGGTCCGCCGAACTAGGTCTAACCGCGATCTCGATTCCAGAAGAATACGGCGGCCTCGAGATGGATCTTCCTTCAGCGTTGGCCGTTGAGGAACAACTCGGCAAGGACGCCTCGTATGCAGCCTGGCATGGCGCGCACACCGGGATCGGGACCTTGCCGCTACTCTATTTCGGTACAGAAGAGCAGAAGCGCCGATACCTGCCTAGATTGGCGAGAGCCGAGTTGATCGCGGCCTATGCGCTGACAGAGCCGCATGCCGGATCTGACGCTCTTGCCGCCCGCACCCGCGCCGATTTGAGCCCTGACGGCAAACATTACCTGCTGAGTGGCCAGAAGATGTGGATCACCAACGGCGGCGCCGCCGATCTCTTTACAGTGTTCGCAAAAGTCGGCGGCGAGCAATTTACGGCCTTTCTGGTAGAGCGCTCTTTCGGCGGCGTGACCAGCGGCGCGGAAGAGAAGAAGATGGGCATTAAAGGCAGTTCCACCACCGCTATTTTCTTCGAGAACACGCCCGTGCCCGTCGAGAACCTTCTCGGCGAGATCGGGCGCGGTCATGTGATTGCCTTCAATATTCTGAACGTAGGCCGTCTGAAACTGGGGGCCCTTGCCGTAGCGGGCGCCAAGGACGTGCTCGCAATCAGCGCTCGCTACGCGAAAGAGCGCCGGGCTTTCGGTTCGCCCATCGCGCGATTCGGCGCCATCCAGCACAAATTGGCTGAGATGACCATCCGCACCTATGCTGCGGAATCAGTCACCTGGCGAAGCGTGGGCCTTATAGAATCGCTCAGCGCCGAGGTTGGAATCCTCAAGGCGGTCGAAGAGTTTGCTGTCGAGTGTTCGATGGCCAAGGTGATCGGATCGGAAGCGCTCGACTACGTGGTCGATGAAGGCGTACAGATCCACGGCGGGTACGGCTACCATCAGGATTACGCGGTGGAAAGGGCGTATCGTGACTCGCGTATCAATCGGATCTTCGAAGGCACGAACGAAATTAACCGGCTGCTCATTCCGGGCATGCTGCTCAAGCGGGCCGCGCGCGGGCAACTGCCGTTGCTCGCTGCCGCCGCGAAGTTGGCCGGTGATCTGCCGGTCATCCTGCGCGAAGCCGGGGGCGAGAATGAGGACGAGAAGCTGGTTCGCAATGCCAAGAGACTCGCGTTACTGATCCTGGGCCTTACGGCACGCACGTTTGGCGCGGAGCTGGAGTCGCGCCAGGAGCTGTCAACCTATCTCGCCGACATCATCATGGACGTCTTTGCGATGGAATCGGTCTTTCTGCGATCGCGGAAGTCTTGGGCGGCAAACAAGGCTTCCATCGCGCCTGAGATCTGCATGGTCTATGTGCGAGATCGGATGGCAAATATCGAGAGGGTTGCGCGGAACGTGATCGGCGCTTGCACAACCGGTGACGAACGGGTAAAACAAATGTCCGTGCTCAAAACGCTTGCTGGTTACGACCCGCTGAATTCGATCGAATTGAGGGCGAAGATTGCCGCCCGAGTTCTGGAAAGGGAGCGGTATCCCTTCTAACCCGAAAAACCCATGTTCATCCCATTGACGCCTGTTCGCTGTCTGTATCGAGCTGTCGATCTATACGGGCACAAGACCGGAATCGTGTCAGGCGAACAGCGATATACGTACGCGGAGTTTGGGCGCCGCTGTGAACAACTCGCCGGAGGATTGCTTTCGGAAGGCATCCAACCCGGAGACGCTGTCGCGTACCTGAGCTTCAACACGCATAAACTGCTCGAAGGATATTACGGGCCGCCTCTGATCCGAGCCATCTCGATGCCGCTGAACGTGCGCCTGACCGCGCCGGAGCTGATCGAAATACTCAATCATTCCGGAGCGCGGATGCTTCTGTTTGAGTCCGATTTCGCTCCCCTAATCGGGCATTTCCGCAGATGCTGCCCCCGCATTGAGCGGTACATCGCGCTCGACCGCAACGGCGAAGGAGCGGATCTGGTCTACGAAGACCTGCTGAGTCGTAAGCGCATCGACCGCCCAGATGTGTTCTCGTTCGACGAGAACGAGATTGCTGAGCTCTTCTACACGAGCGGAAGCACCGGCAGCCCGAAGGGCGTTGCCCTTTCTCATAGGTGCGTCTATCTTCACGCACTCTCTGTATTAGCGAGCGTGGGTTTCTCGGATGCCGATATCGAGTTGCACACCATTCCGTTGTTCCACGCGAACGGATGGGGGCGTCCGCAAACGGCAACCATGAACGGATCGCTGCAGGTGATGGTACGCCGCTTCGATCCGGCTTACGTTCTGCAGTTGATCCAATCGGAACGAGCGACCCAGATGTCTCTGGTGCCGATGATGGCGGGTGCGCTCATCATGTGTCCTCAAATCGGAAAATACGACCTTTCAAGCATGAGAGAAATCCACATCGGAGGAGCCGCATCGTCGCCCGAGTTGATCGCTAGGGTCGAAGCTGTTTTCAAGTGTCATGTGCTGAGCGGATACGGCCTGACAGAAACATGTCCGGTAGCTGCCACGTCGCGCGACAAAAGCACCGTCCAATACGAATCGGATGCACAACGGTACGAGCGCAAAGCAATGGCTGGATGGCCGATAATCGGCACGGAAGTGCGCGTTGTGGATAACGGGATGCATGATGTTCCCCGCGACATGGAGACCATCGGTGAGGTTATTATCCGCGGCGACAACGTGATGGAGGAATATTTTCATGAATCCGGCGCCACACGTGCTGTTCTGAGCGACGGCTGGTTTCACTCCGGCGACATGGCCAGCTGGGACAACGAAAACTACATCCATATCGTCGACCGGAAGAAAGACATCATCATCAGCGGTGGCGAGAATATTTCTTCCATCGAAGTGGAGAAAGCGATCGCGGCTCACCCGTGTATTGCTGAATGTGCCGTGGTCGCGGCTCCTGACGAAAAGTGGGGCGAAGTGCCGGCCGCCATCGTTGTGCTGAAGCCCGACTCCGACCTTTCTGAAACCGAGTTGCTACGGTTTCTCGAGGGCCGGCTGGCAAAATTCAAATTGCCGAAGGTAGTGCAGTTCGGCCAAGCGCCGCTGCCTAGAACCGGAACCGGCAAGGTCCTGAAACGCGATCTGCGCGAACCGTTCTGGCACGGAAAAGACCGCCGGGTGCAGGGGATTTAGATCGGAGGTTTACGCTGAACCTGAAATCCTAACGAGCCGCCGGATCACTGATCTAACGGATTCACCCAACGCAGGTTCTTGAAACGGGCGAAGTCCTGGTCGGTCGAGGCAAGCGCGGCCCCGTTTTCGAGTGCAACAGCGGCTAGAACGGCATCCGTCACCAGCGGACCTGTTCCCTTGTGTTCTGTGATGAGGGACTGGAGAATATCCCAGTGCCGCGCGCCCGGGTTCAGAAAAACTACATCCGCGAGGGCAAGCCAGCTTCCCACAATTCGGAACGCCTCCGCTGCGGGGAGGGGATGGGTCCAAATTCTGGGATTCGTGCAGATCCGGATAAATGCCCAAATGGTTACCCAGGGCAAGCCAATGACTTCGCCGGTTCGAAATAAATCCGTGAGCCAGCGCGCGGCCGCAGGTTGCTGTGGGGCATCGGCGTTGTATGCATACAGAAGTACATTGGCGTCGAGCACCGTCACGTGTGCCGTTCGCCTTCCCCGTATTCCACGAGCGATTCGACATCGTCATAGTTCAGCCCCGGCCGGAAACCCATATGCACGGGTTCAATCGTCAAACTGCGCGGTTGTGGCCTGGTGTCCAACTGGGACAGCGCGAGACGAAGCAAATCGTTCAGCATTTCCTTGAACGCTATTCCTCGTGCCCTGCTGGCCTGTTTGACACGTTCTGATACATCGTCATCCAGCGTGATAGTGGTCCGGATGCTCATGATGCCTAAACTCTAGCATCAGAGACATCAACGCGTCCAGTCGCTGAATTTGCCGCCCGATTCTGCGAGCTCTGTCAGGAGGGGCGCCGGCGCCCAGAGTGCCGATCCGTGCTGCAACTCGAAGTTGCGGATCCTGTCGAGTACTTCCCCGAGTCCAACGGTATCGGCGTAGAACATGGGACCGCCCCGCCAGGCGGGAAAGCCGTAGCCGTAAAGGTAAGTGATGTCGATATCCACGGAACGGATTGCGATGCCTTCTTCCAGGATTCGTGCGCCCTCGTTGATCAGTGTGTAAATGCAGCGTTCCACAATTTCATCGTTCGAAATAGAGCGGGGCTCAATCCCCGCCGCGCGCGCGGTTTCCTCGATCAGTCTTGCTGTTTCGGCGTCTGGCGACGGCTTTCGATTCGCATCGTATTTCGACCAACCGCGGCCCGTCTTCTGCCCAAGCCGCCCAAGTTCGTACAGCTTATCCGACACGAGCGGCTTCCGAACTCCCGGTTGCTCGAAACGTTTGAACTCCTGCCGAATCAGCCATGAGACATCCAACCCGGCGAGATCGTCCATCGCGAGCGGGCCCATGGCCATCCCGAAATCGACCAATGCATTGTTGACGTCTTCTACGGAAGCGCCTTCTTCGACCAGAAACTGTGCTTCGCGAAGATAAGGCCCAACCATGCGATTGCCTATGAAACCATGGCAATTCCCCGCGAGCACGGCAACTTTGCCGAGCCGTTTACCCAAAGCCATGGCGGTTGCAATCACGTCAGGGCCAGTCCTCTTCCCGCGTACGACCTCGAGCAGGCGCATGACATTGGCCGGGCTGAAAAAATGAGTGCCGATGACCGTTTCGGGGCGTGCAGTGGCACTCGCAATCTCGTCGATATCGAGACTCGAAGTATTCGTAGCAAGGATGCACCCCGGCTTAGCTATGGCGTCGATCTCGGCAAAAACCTGCTTCTTGGCATCCATACGCTCGAATACCGCTTCGACGATGATGTCTGCGTGCTCGAACCCGTCATAGGACAGTTGCGGCTTGATCAACGAGAGGCGCTGTTCCGCCGCTTCCTGCGAGAGTCTGCCCTTGGCAACCGTGCTCGCGTAATTCGAACGGATCCTGGCCATGCCGCGGTCGAGAGCCGATGAGTCGGCCTCACGCACCATCACAGGGATGCCGGCATTTGCGTACGTCATCGCAATCCCGCCACCCATGGTTCCCGCACCAATGACCGCAGCGCGGCGAACGTCGTGGGTTTTGACGTCTTTTGGAAGGCCCGGTATTTTGGCGACGGTTCGCTCGCCGAAGAAAGCATGAATGAGGGCCCTCGATTCCGTCGAGAAAAGGCACTGGTTGAAGAGTTCCGCCTCTCGTTCGCAGCCTTGGTCGAAAGGAAGTTTCGTGGCTGCTTCTACCGCATCAATAGCCGCAAGTGGGGCGCGCAAACCCCGCTTGGTCTTGCGGGCCAGATCGCGCATCGACGCGAATACGGACTCGTCCACCGAAGCCAACTTGGTTTCACGCTCCCGCGTCCTTGGAATCGGTTGCGTTGCGATCTCACGAGCGAATGCTGCGGCG
>JAFAUR010000087.1 GCA_019243205.1 Acidobacteriaceae bacterium
TTGTTCCTATGCTCTTCCCGTCGTTCGCCGAAAACTCCGAACGAATGTTTTCCGCTTTACCCCGCAGCCCACCGATGACAGGAACCCGATCGGCGACAATCAGTGCATTCGGCAAATGCTTGTGCACCAGAGCCTGACAGTTCGCCGATAGCAGAGCTATGCACACCACCTGCACCCGATGTTTGCCTTGCAGACACTGGATAACCTTTCCAGCGAAGCTTCAAATGCGCGCCGGCACCACATCCTGAACCTCTTGGTCTTTCAGGTCGCAAAGAGTGGTCGTGTGACCCCGTTTGCGGCTAAAGAAGTGTTCATCGATACCGAGCAGTTGTGGACACCCCCGATTCATGCGCTCGCTGGTGGCGCTGGATAGGCGCTCGCGTTGCGCCAGAGGCTGCGGCTGATGCCGTCGAAGCTTTTCGCACACGGGCTTCTGGCAGCGTTTCCCCAGCATCCTGCCGAGTCTACGTACCAACCGAACCGTTCCGGCGGGGCCCGTCCCTCTTCGCTGATGCCGCAAGCTGTTCTTTGCTACGCCGCGGGCCCGGCCTCCGAGCTAACGCATCCTCCCCTTCTGTGCGCAACTGCTCTCGCCATTTATTGAGAAATCTGCGTCGGCACCCCGCTAAATCTGCACCTTACTCAGCCGAAGCGCGTTGGAGATGACCGAAACCGAGCTGAAGGTCATGGCGGCACTGGCGATCATGGGACTCAGCAGCAAGCCGAAGAATGGATACAGTATGCCGGCCGCGATCGGTACTCCGAGAATGTTGTACACAAAGGCGAAAAACAGGTTCTGTCGAATGTTGCGCATGGTTGCCCGGCTCAGCCGCAGCGCGCGGGCTACACCACGCAGGTCGCCTCGGACCAGTGTTACGCTGGCGCTTTCCATCGCTACATCCGTTCCCGTACCCATGGCGATCCCGACATCAGCCTGAGCCAGCGCGGGAGCATCGTTTACGCCATCACCGGCCATCGCGACTACATCACCATGCGCTTGAAGCTTCTTGACGGTTTCGGCCTTCTGTCCCGGCAAAACATCGGCTTCTACCTCATCGATGCCCAGCTTGTTCGCGACCGCGACCGCGGTGGTCCGACTGTCGCCGGTAAGCATGATGATGCGGACATGTTCTTTGTGAAGTAGAGCAACAGCTTCGGGAGTGCTGGCCTTCAAGGGGTCTGCAACGCCGAGCAGCCCAGCCGCTTTGCCGTCAATCGCGATGAACATGACAGTCTGTCCTCGGGCGCGGAGGTCTTCGGCCGTCGATAGCTGGGAGTCGAGCGAGATCTCGAAGTCTTCGAGTAGAGCACGATTGCCGAACAGCACGTTCCGGCCGTTCACGATGCCGCGGATTCCTTTGCCGGTGATGGATTCGAAATCACGAGCCAACCCCGGCGAGATGTCACGTTCTTTCGCTCCAGATAAAATCGCTTGTGCAAGGGGATGCTCGCTTGCCTGTTCAAGGCCCGCAACAAGCTGCAGGAGTTCGCGTTCATTGACAAATCCTGGCACCGGGATGACGTTCACTAACCTGGGCTTGCCTTCGGTCAACGTGCCGGTTTTGTCTACAACAAGTGTCTGCATCTTCTCCAAGCGTTCGAGCGCTTCCGCATCACGAATCAGAACACCGGCTGTGGCACCGCGGCCCGTTCCGACCATGATGGACATCGGCGTGGCGAGCCCTAACGCACACGGGCACGCAATAATCAGGACGGCTACGGCATTGACGAACGCATGACCGAGGCGCGGCTCCGGACCCCAGATAGACCAGACGATGAAAGTAAGAATGGCTGTGAGAACAACAACCGGAACAAACCAGGACGCGACGACGTCCGCCAACCGCTGAATGGGGGCGCGCGTTCGCTGCGCTTCGCTGACCAGGCGAACAATCTGGCTCAAGAGCGTGTCGCTGCCGACGCGGTCGGCTCGCATCAGGAAACTGCCGGTTCCGTTGACCGTTCCGCCGGTTACGCGTGATCCGCGCGTCTTTTCGACAGGTATTGATTCGCCGCTGATCATCGATTCGTCTATCGAACTCGAGCCGTCGCTTACGACGCCGTCTACGGGAACTTTCTCCCCGGGGCGTACTCGGAGAATGTTGCCGACCTGGATTTGGTCTACGGCAATGTCACGCTCATTGCCTCTCTCCACAAGACGTGCGATCTTTGGGGCAAGGCTCAGCATGGATTTGAGCGCCGTGCTCGTTTGGCTTCTTGCGCGAAGCTCCAAGACTTGCCCCAGCAAAACCAGCGTCGTGATTACCGCTGCAGGTTCGAAGTAGAGCGGCGCTTCGCTCATGGAAGAGCGGAATGAATCTGGAATAGCGGCGGGAAACAGGACAGCCACAACGCTGAACAGGTAAGACGCGCCGGTACCGAGAGCGATCAACGTAAACATGTTCAGATGTCGGTTGATGACGGAAGCCCAGCCGCGCTCGAAAAACGGCCAACCGCCCCAGAGGACAACCGGGGTTGCCAAAGCGAATTCGATCCAGCCTCTCGAGATATTTGAAAGCCAATGCGCCGAGGGAAAAAAGCTCAGCACCATCATCAGCAGCAACGGCGTCGTCAAGGCCGCGCTGACCCAGAACCGCCGCTGCATGTTGATCAGTTCAGGGTTGGACTCTTCGAGTGTGATCTCCCGGGGCTCGAGCGCCATGCCGCAGATGGGGCACGAACCGGGCTCGCTTCTGACGATCTGCGGGTGCATCGGGCACGTATATTCGATGGGGCGCGAGGGCGGTTGAAACGAAGCAGGCTCCAATGCCATGCCGCACTTCGGACACACGCCCGGACCGAGTTGGCGGACTTCGGGGTCCATAGGACACGTATATTCAATTGACTTTGGGCTCGCGGCAGGAGCTCCGCCGATCTGAACTGAATTATTCACACTCGCAAGAGGACGAGTCTCTCGCCCGAGGTATTGCGACGGATTCTGCTCGAAGCGTGTTTGACAGTGCGGACAACAGAAATAGTATTCTGTGCCGGCGTAACTGGCGTGACCCTTTGCACTTTTCGGATCGACATGCATCCCGCAAACCGGGTCCTGTACAGACTCTTTTTCCGATACACTCATGACAATTCTTCCCGTTTGGCCGCGTTATCGCAGGTGGCGATAGATCAGTTCCAAAAGCTCGTCGTACTGTGCAGCTGCTTTTTCAGCGGTGCCTTTTCGGATGGACTCCGTCGCGCAATGGCGCAGATGATTCTGCATCAACGATCGCGAAACCCCGCGCAGCGCTTCCTGGACTGACGCGATCTGGGTGATGATATCGGCACAGTAGCGCTCGTCCTCCACCATCTTGTGCAGTCCTCTGATCTGGCCTTCGATACGGCGGAGTCTGTTCAGATTTGAATGTTTGATCTCAGGATCAACCGCGACAGCTTTACGCTCACTGCTGCTTACCGCGCAGGCACAGGACAGATTCCGGTTTTCCTCGCGCCGGGCTGTACGCGGGGTCGCTTTTCGTTCAGGCATTCCTTTTTAAGGATATACCCCCAGACCCTATTTATCAACCCTGCCTACTAGGCAAGATGGAGGGAATCAGCTAGATATTTCGCCGCTTAACCAAGGTGTTGAGAAGCGGCCGACACCAGGAGGTCTAGCCAGTCATCTATGCCGGCGTTTGTTTTGGACGCAACCTCAATAACATTCAGGCCCGGCCGGACGGACTCTATATTGCGCAGTGCGGCATCCCGGTCGAATTCGACGGCTGCAGCAAGATCCGTTTTCGTGATGATGGCCAGGTCCGCAGTATTGAAGATAGTCGGGTATTTGAGAGGCTTGTCCTCGCCTTCGGTTACGGACATGAGAACGACTCGGAGGTTCTCGCCAAGATCGTAACTGGACGGACAAACGAGATTCCCGACGTTCTCAATAAAAAGCACGTCGAGATTCTGAAGCTGCCAGCCATCGAGCGCTTTGGCGACCATCTCGGCATCAAGATGGCAAACTGTGCCCGTTTGAATCTGGCGAACCGGCGCGCCGCTCTGGGCCAGGCGAAGCGCGTCATTGTCTGTGGCGAGATCACCTACGAGAGCGGCCACTCGAAGTTTGGGCTGAAGGAGGGTGAGTGTCTTTTCGAGCAGCGCTGTTTTGCCGGAGCCGGGGCTTGAAACGAGACTGACGACGTAAACACCGGCGGCGCGGAACCGATCCCGCAGATTGCGGGCGAGCAGATCGTTGTGCTTCAGAACCTTCTGCCGGACTTCAACCAAGCGCGGTTGGGTGCTCATCCATCAACTCCAGAGCATACAGCTCGAGTTCGGACCCGCGGCGGATGTCGGAGCTGGGCGCCCCGCAGACACTGCAGCACAGACACTGGAGTGAGACTGCCGGTTGCTCGCAGCCGCACGCGGGGCAATAGATGGCGACCGGGACATCATCAATCTCGAGCTTCGAATTTGCAAGAGCGGTACCCTCGCAAGCGAGCGAATAAGAAAACAGCAACGCATCTTTCACGACCCCGGAAAGCGGACCGAGTCTCAGGTGTACGGACGCAACACGTGCGCCGTCGTGTCGCGTCATTTCTTCCTCGACGCCTTCGATAATACTGAGGGCGACCGAAAGCTCGTGCATGCCGGACGAAACTCGCGTCTTACATGCTTTCGATCTTGACGTAGCGTTTGACGTCGGGCCAGTTCATCAGAACACTGGCCGCCAGCGCGATAGCCGCGGCGATGCTAACGATTTTCCATGCCATAGGTTGCTCCTTTATTGTGTAACCGCATGATCAGTTAACTGGTGCAAGAGGTTTTCGACAGTGTCGATCGCCAGTTTGACGGAAGCTTCGACAGTTTCGCTAAGACCGATTCGACCGGTGTCGCTGCGGTCGAGAATGTCGGGCTCGCACCCGACGAGCAGAATAGGGCCAAGCTGCGCCCCCATTGATTTCGCGAGCGCGAGCACGCGCACCGGATCAAGCGAATGGGAGTTTACAACGACCCCCTCATTGCAAGGATCGGGAATGTCTGCCGGCTCGATTTGAATTGTGTAGACCGTACCGGGTTGGCCTCCCCGTTGCACGGCATCGATGAGGATGACCAGGTCGTAAGGTTCGAGCAGAGCAAACGCGAGATCGATCGCGCGGATACCAATATCCAATACGCGCACGTGTTCGGGCGTACCACGCTCGGCAAGCGTTTGAGCGATGCGGACTCCGAATGCGTCATCACCATGGAAGATGTTTCCGATACCCGCGGCTAGTATGCGGGGGCTCATGGCACAATGCCCTCCGACGTAAGCGGCTCGACTTCTTCAACGGAGAAGAAGAAGCGGTGGCCGGCTTGACGCATCTCGCCTAAATCGCGGCCTGGATCGTCTTCGAGCACGACGGCGAACTGGATGCGATTTTCGAAATCCTGTTCGAC
>JAFAUR010000282.1 GCA_019243205.1 Acidobacteriaceae bacterium
CATGACACGCTGGACGTATACCTCCAGACCTCTCGAATGGCCGTTCAGCGAGTTGTAATACAGGAGACGAGAGGGCGGCAGGAACACTACTCCCCCAAGCATTCGCGGGTCGTAGTAAGGCTGGTACAACAGACCGCGATCCGAGCGGCTATACACTTCCGCGCGCACAACTGTACTTGCTCCCAACCGGTACTGCATGCCCAAATTCGCATGTGTGGACCGCATCGGCCCCAGCCGCGCTCCGCCCAATTCGGAACCGAGCTGTGTAATGTCCGGCATCTGCGCGTACTCTCCCCACCCAAGTGATAACGCCAACGACTGAGTCAACCCAAGCGTGAGCCCGGCTTGCGGCGAGAAAGCAGTCACGCCGTTCAGCGAGTCATGATCCCAGCGGCCGCTCGCATTCAGTCGTAGGCGGCCTTTCCATGCTGTGAATGAGTGGCTGAGATCCCCGCCCGTCAGCACATCGGCGCCCCTGTAGTTATCCACCATCTCCAGCCATTGCGCCCGGTCTAAATGCTGCGTAAATCCGTCCGCGCGCCGAGCCCGCCCGACAAACCCCGCCTGCGACTTATTTTGCGAATCCCATATCCAGGTCAGGTTGGAATTCCCACTCCACTCGTTGTACAACCCGCGGCCCAGTGGCAAAGAGAACGGGTCTTCGTCACTGAAGGAATCACGCATCCACGCAAAGTGATTCGTTAGTTGGAGGTAGTCATTCGGTGCGAAAATCCACCCCAGGTTTGCTACTTGGGTCGGCTGCTTGGCGATCATCAATTCGTTCGCCCCAAGCCGGTTTCGAATGCTCCAACGATTTAGCTCTGTGTTGCTGTCGATTAGATCAAGGGTCAGAATGTTCGATGTCGACAGCTCACACCTCAACCGGCCCTGCACGTCTTGAAAGCCGAACGCCATGGACGGGTCCGTAAGCTCCTGCGAGATCAGATATTGGATGTAAGTCTTCCGCAACGCGCCGATCCACGAGCATTGTCTGCTCATCGAGCCTTCCGCTTCAATGCCGGCCTGCGCGATGTTTGCATTGATCTTGACGTGATAGCCGTCTGTGCGTCCATCCCGCATGGACACGTCCAGCGCCGCGGCCGAGCTATCCCCAAAGTGCTCCGAATAGTCATCCGCATATAGGCTTATCTGCCGGACCGTACTCATGTCGAATATGCCGGCCGACCCCGATAAGTCAGCACCTTCCAGGCTGTGAACGGAATCATGCAGCAGGATGTCATCGAGGTACACACCGATCCGGGAGAAATCCGCGCCTCGCAGGGAAAACCGCGCTTCGAAATCGTCATTTGAAGTGACGCCTGGAATCGCGTGTACAGCCCGCAGAGGATCGTCGGCGATCACCGTAGCAAGATTCTGCATATCTGCCCGGCCGAGGATAAATTCGCCATTCGTGCCAGGACCCGTCGGGTCCGCCGTAGCATGTACTGATACTCTCTCGATCGCTCGCATTCCCTCGCGGACGAGCGTAACCTCTACATCGGTGGATCGGCCGTATTCAAGTTTGATCATCGACGTGACCGGTCTATATCCCTTGTGAGATGCTTGCAGCTCATACTCACCGAGCGGGATATTCGCGAGCACGAACGAGCCAGATTCATCCGAAACGCTGCGCCGGTCCGCTAGTCGCACTTCTGCCTGGGCGATCTTATCGCCGCCCGGTATTCCACGCACCGTACCGTAAATCGTCGCCATTTCCTGGGCGCTATATGCCGCCATCGGCAACAGGACAACATACAGCACGACCTCGGGACGCATTATTGCTTATTTAGATCCACTTACATTAAAAAAGCTATTAGCCTCTCGAATAGTAGTGCTAGAACTGGGCTTCCGTACGGAGTATTCTTTCGTTCGAGCCTCCCAGCACGGCATTCGCAAGAGCGCTCTAAACTCTCAACCCGAGCCGTTACATCTACGAAAGGGAGGATCGCTCTTGCTCGTCGTAGAAGTTAGCCTACGAAGCTCGACCACAAAATCCGAGCCGTACACCTACGCTTCCGCCTCCATAACTGGTACCGGACTATATCCGTGGCCTCCAAATGGCTTATCGACTCTGTTATCACGTGGCCTGAAATTCCGGATTTATCGAGTTCGGGTCCGTTTGTCCCCTTAAGTCGTGGGCGAATGGGCTCGAATGATATTCAAGTCGAGGACAAACCGAAAGCACGATCCGGAACCGCCGCCCTCAGTCTGTAAACCCTGGCCGTGTAGAATGCGGCCGCGACCGCATAATGGGTTCACACATTGTTCAGATCCCCGTACAGGGTTCGAAGCCGTCAGAAGTTCCCCAACGAAACCTGATTCCCCGCCGCTACTCATCCTGTAAGAAGGACGCCGTGAGCAGCGCAAGACAAATCCGTTCTTCTCCGGAACCGTCGCGCTTCGTTTCAACCAGAACGCGAATTCGTCCCACTGCGCCCTCCGTCAGCCTGAGAATCCCTTCATAAATCTTCGGATCTATAAATTCCGACGATCTTGCTCCATCTGCTGTCCAGCAATCTTGTTGATGACCGCTGCAACAGTCTTCCAATCTCTTTTGACCTCGCCCCGAGTCTCGGTGATTTCGGCCCGGAGCTCCTCAAATTCCTTGGCGTTCGAGCCAAGCTGCGCATGCCCATGAGTTGTCCCGTTGAACTCTAGACAAATTGGCCCACCTGCTCTCGCATATCGTCCTGCACGAGCGGTTACTCTGAAGTTATTATCTTGGTATAATCTGCGTATTCGAGGACAGTGAGTTATTTCTTGACTTTGTAACAGGCGACGACGATTCCGCCGGTCGTGCATAAAAAAGAATGATCAGGCATGGATCGCGCAGAAGAACGCAGCGGTGGTGACGCCGATCAGTGGGTTACCGCGCTCCTGCAGAGAGGGATTGCCGCTACCGCTCTCAGATAGCTCCACGAAGTCCCACGCTTGTAATTGAACCTCTTTCAGCCATCATTCAAATGGAGGTCAAGGCGCGAAGTAGGCAAAGAAGTACGACGGTCCTGCCACGCCATATAAGCGACTTCTCGCCAGCGATCGCGTGACAAACGAGTGCAAAAGGATTTTGCGACACATTTTAAGTACTCTCGCCTCTGTTACTCTTCCGAATCAGATTCGTCAGGCACAACGGACGCAGGCCGATTCGGAGGTAGGGGGGAATCGCAGCGCAGCTCGTTAAGCGGATCAGGCAGTGAACCACTTCGTTATGAGTTTATTCACCGCTTGGCGAGGGGGCGAAAGTGCGTCCTACACACCGTAAGCAGTGTGGACTACGCACCTGGCGTACTCGCCGCGGTCCGTTGAGAACGGTTGGCCCTTGATGAAACAATCGCTCGAGGCGCCCGCTGATATCACGGCCAAAGACCTTTTGGAACCGCCAGAGGCGCATGTGTCACAGCTGTTCCGACCCGGTCAACTGCGAACTCTTCAACGTTGGGTGAAACGTGGCGGCGCTCGGCGGTATATAGCGCCGAATGAGATTGGAGAAGATTTGGATGCAGTCGTGTAGAGCAACCAGCGCATCGAGAGGCACTTCGGCGCCGTCGATTAACTCATTGCTGAGAAGCTGGTGACATTCGCGCATGAGGCCGAACGCGGATCTGAGTTCGCAAAGGAACGGCCGCGATTTGTTGCCGCCATTTGGCAGGACTTCAATATGAGCTTGCCGGACAGGTCGCAAATCAGAACCCGGCAACTCGAAAGCAATTGCCCAAGCTGCTCTACATAAATTAATGTCTATTCCAAATCGGGCAGCTCTTGCCTGGGAATTAGGAGACGAATCGACCGATTGCGTCTCGGTATTCGCTCAATGAAGCCATTCGCTTCCAACGTGAGCACCATCTGGTGCACCGAGGGCGGCGTTACCTTGAAATATTTCTGCATGTCCGATTCGGCGGGAGCAAATCCGTGAATCTTTGTGTAGTAGAAGATAAACGCTAAGTACTGTCCCTGTTTGGCAGTGAACGGCTTCCTCGACACAGCCGATTGTACGCGACCGCCCACAACATAGGTCGTTAGTGCTGCAATTGCCAGTACGAGGCCGCTTAACATGGGACGCAAGCCACAACAGCCGGAAAGCTGTGGAATGGCGGTCCGTGGAAAGCCTGGGAAACCAACTCAGGTTCCCACCCTTTCCACCGCCCCGGGAAATAGCTGTGCGATCCTACAGCCCCGACTATCCCCGCTCAACACAAAACACGCAGATGCTCGCGAGCCGATCACCAGGAAGCGTCACTTGCGCTTCTCCTGTAGCGTTATGAATACAGTTCACGAGCCGACATCGTCCCGGATATCTGGACCGGCGGCATTGTCGAGCTTTGCTTGGGAAGGAACGTAGGACAGATCGCAGAAGCCGGAACGGCCACGGCCAACGAACCGGAATCGATGATGTTCCTCGGGATTTTGCACGCCCCTCACGACCGGGCACCTGATTTCACGATGGACCGACACCGATCATCATCTGGAAGGGCAGGCACGCCTGCCCTCA